>JABDIQ010000292.1 GCA_013003655.1 Winogradskyella sp.
CCGATGAATATCCCAACCACTGAAAATGCCGAAAACAAAAGCAGAAACTCCCAGTCTATATCTAAATTCTCCACATCACCGATGAAACCTATTAAAGATTTAATAGCTATGATCAATAAAGAGGTGGCTACTGCTTTTTTCATTGGAAGTTTGGCCAGTAACACAAGCGCTGGAATTATTAAAAAACCACCACCTGCTCCAACTATGCCCGTAATAACACCCACTAAAACACCTTCTAAAACAATTAAAGGATAATTAAAAGCCACTTTCTCGGTCACTTTATCATCAAGTTGTCCATTTCTAATCATGGAAAAAGAGGCTAACAACATAATTACTGCAAAGAATAGCATGATCGCTATATTCTTCGTGACATCGAAATCGTTAATACTAATTAATTGATCTGGAATTGCAGGGACAATATATTTTCTAGTAATATAAACCGCCACAAAAGCCGGAATAGCAAAAACAATAGCAGTTCTAAAATCTACTAATCCTTTCTGAATGTTTTTAAGCGCGCCCACTAAAGAGGTTACACCAACCACAAATAATGAATATGCTGTTGCAGTAACTGGGTTTATATAAAGCAGGTATACCAAAATAGGTACCGTTAAAATGGATCCTCCTCCGCCGATAAGCCCTAAAACAAGACCAATGAGTAAGGCACCTAAATACCCCAAAATTTGGTTAACGTCCATCCGTGTTAATTTGGTTTGTCATCAAAATTATATCAATTACTTTAAAGCTTAAGTGACTAAAGTTACTTATGCTGTTTTTATCTATTTACCGGTGTAAAAGGTAAAACTGTATAATATAGCTGGCTAAACTTTCAATAGTAAAAAAAGACACAGAGATTATCGAGCATTTTCATATAAATGCGTTTATGCTTGTTCTTAAACCTCTCATAAAACTACCACAATTTTAAATAAATGGATTGCGATTATCATATTATCACATGAAATAAAAAAGATTTTAGAGTTTAGGGCAATCTTTCTGTATACTAATTATTAGAACCAGATTGATCATCACTTTTTGTTTCAATGGATTGATTCATCATCATGTCATGGTCATATTTACAACACCCTGGTAATCCTTCATAAGCATCCTCATCACCAGCCACTTTTTCTGTATCGTAACCTGAAGCTGCAATGGCTTTATGAATTGCCATTTCATCGGTTTTTGAATCATCAAAAGTCACATCAATTTTCTTTCTATCGACATTCCAATTGGCACTTGCCACACCATCAACTCCGTTAGCTGCCTTCTCGATAGTGCTCTTACACATACCACAATTACCTCTAACACCAAAAGACAGATCTGTCATTGCCATATCTTTAGACATTTCAGTTGTTGTAGTTTCTGTTTCTTGTTTGGTTTCGTTTTTACAACTTGTCAAACCTAATGCTGCTATTACAGCGATACTTAAAATTACTCTCTTCATTGTTTTAAAATTTAATTCTTATTAATTGATTTATTATTCTATGACTTGTTTTACTTCACCGCAGCGTAGCATGGCTTCGCCAAAGTAGGGATTGATTACTTTTTCATCTTTGCTTAACCAATAGGCACCGTTGTTATTATCTGCCATTGGACAAAATTGAACATACAACTTACTATTAACCTTATTAAAATTTCTAACCATAGCGATTAACTTATCTGATAAGATTTGAAATTGTTTGCGCTGGTGAGCTACATCTACATTTTCGTTAATTCCTTTTGAAGTTTTATGAAGTATCGCCCAATAGTTATTCGTTTTTTCTCTTTCACTTACAGGGATTTGCTCCAAGGCCTTTCTGAAGGCTTCACTCATATTTGATGCCAATAAAACATCAGATTTTGTTAAAGCATCTTTTAATTTTATATACGTATCAATAACTGGCTGAAACGACTTTTCAATGGATGCATCAAAGTTTATTTTTTCCATTGGATTATCCGCTACATGGTCTTCGTGACCCGTCATTATTGTTCCACCATCTTTATTCATCATTGACTTTTTACCTTGTAATTGTGCTGCTGCATCAACGGTAAATGTTCCGTTAGTCACAATTTCATTTCCAACAAATACACCTTCTAAAACTTCATATTCATTACCAATTTGATTGCCTAATTTAATTTCGCGCATTTCAAAAACGGGTTGGTCTGGATTCGTTTTTAAATACACCACAGAGCGTTCACCTGTCCATAACACAGCAGAAGCAGGAATTGTTATAACATCGTCGTTGTTTACAGTACTGCCTTCAATAGTTGCAGTTACAAACATTCCTGGTTTAAACACATCGTCTCTATTGTTTAACACCACTCGTAAGGTTACGGTTCTTGTTTTGGTATTTAAAACTGGGTCTATAAAATCGACTTTACCTTTAAATTCCTTGTTAGGATAAGCATTGGTGGTCACTAATACTTCCTGTCCTTTTTTAAATTGGTCAATTTGATGTTCATACACATCAAAGTTACCCCAAACTGTGTTGAGATTAGCAATTTTTAATAAGGGTTGACCTTGTTCTATATAATCCCCTTGTTCCACCAATTTTTCGGTTACAGTTCCTGAAACGGTTGCATATACAGGAAAGTTTTCTTTCACTTTACCAGTCTCTTCAATCTGATTGATTTGATTTTCAGAGAGCTTCCATAATTTTAATTTATTACGAACTGCTTTATATAAAGCCGGTTGTGATACTTTTAAAGATGCTGCTGTAATCAATTCTTGTTGCGCCGCATAGAGTTCAGGTGAATAGATTGTCGCTAATAGCTGACCTTTTCGAACTTCCTCACCTGTAAAACTCACATTCAAACGTTCAATTCTACCAGAAAAATAACTGACTTGCACCAAGTTTGCTTCTTCATTTTCAGCAATTTTACCTGATAATTTAATAGTGCTACCTTCAATACTTTCTTTGCCAACAACAGTTGTTTGAATATTTGCTAATGCCATCGCATTTTCTGTTAGTTTGAACTGGTCTGCCATTAAGCCATCACTCCCGCTTTCCGCAGGAATTAAATCCATACCACAGATAGGACAATCGCCTGGTTCTGGTTGCATAACCTGTGGATGCATAGAACAGGTCCACATTTGATTGGTTTCTGCTTCCGCATCTTTGTTTTGGCTTGTTTCTTCCTTTGATGAACCACCAAATAGCAACCACCCCAATAACACGCCTACTAAGAGCAAGCCTGCATATATGACTATCTTATTATTTTTCATTTTCTAATCGTTTTATCATTGCTTTCATTTCTTCAATTTCTTTGCGTTGCGCGTTAATAATATCTTCCGCCAATTGTTTAACCTCTGGATCTTGAATATCTGCTCGTTCACTCGTTAAAATAGCGATAGAATGATGCGGAATCATAGCTTTCATCCAAAGTACATCTCCAATAATTGGTGCTTGCGTTCTTACCAACCCTAAAGCACCCATAAATAGTATAAAACTACCTGCAAGTATGGCAATATTTTTCTTTTTATCATTGTACATTTTCCGCATAAAAAACCACATGATAACAGCCATTGTAGAAATTCCCAAACACGTCATATAGAATCGTGTTAAGCTAAACCATACATGGTCGATTACATACGTGTTTAAATACATTGTGATGTACATTGCTACAAATGAGCAAGCCAACATTATAAAGAAGGTTTTATAATTTCCCTTGTTTGAGTATTCTTTTGAACTTTCCATACTTGTTGATTTTTAGTTATTTATTTCTCTTCTTTTTTAATAGTTTTCTAATTGACAGTGATGATGTGTACCAAAGTAAAAAACCACTTAAAACGGTTATCAACCCTAAAAATGAAAAGGCTCTTAAAACTAACGTATTAAAGTTATCTCTACCTTCATAATCCATGGTATGTGTCATCCATAAAAAATCAAACCATCTCCAAGCACGATGTCTTACGGTTTGAAATTTACCGTCCTTTACGGAAACGTATGCTTTTAGAGCCTCGTCGGTTGTATAGGATATAACATAAGCAGGTAGCAGTTTTTCTCTATACTCGTGATGTTTACCGGTTTCAGTAATCTGCTCAACAGATTCTACCTCTAAACCACTTTTCATATGGTTTTTGACGATGTAAAGTGCTTCATCCACCGTAATACTATTTTTAGGACTTCCATCAATAGCATTATAAAGTTGCTTATTATTAACCCAATAGTAAGGGATATTGCCAATATCTCTCAACTCAATAGTACTAACCCCTTCTGGAGCATCAAGTTGTGAAGGACTTATTAGACTATTAAACGCTTTTGGTTGATAGTTAAGTTTCTTAAAGTGGTCTCCGTGAATTTCATCAATATTTGTCCAACTGAAATACAAACCACTAATCGTCCAAAACAGGAATTGAATCCCTAAAAAAAGACCTAAATACCTATGCGTTTTTCTAATTTTTAAAGCTGTATGCCTGTTTACCATTTTCTAATTTTTTATTGCAAAAGGAAACTCGATTTTAACTTTTTCCCAAGCCATTGAAATAATGCCGCTTTCTTCATCTATTTTATTGACCTTATATTCTAAATGTTCTATGGACTCCTCTAAGGTTATTGGTTTCACCTTAAACCTTATAACATCATCTTTTTCATCATATTCATCTTTACCATGTTGATCCCAATTTTTATTAATCATTACGGTCCACTCATCTTTAGAAGGAATTGTAAAAAATCCATACTTCCCGGCAGGAAGGGCTTTGCCATCTATAACTAAATCTTTATTAGTCTCTAACCAAGTTGCCATATGCGCCCCTGCTTGCCATACTTGGTCATAACCAACCAAACCACCAAAGATGATTCTATCCCTTACTCCTGGTGATGAATAATCAATATGAATATGGGCATCACCTATCATTGCCATGGTTTCGGTATGTGGACTTAATGGTTTTTTCTTTGGCTCTTCTACTTTTTCAGTTGTCTTGTTATGATTGTGTTTTTGCTCTTCTGAACTTGATTTTTCATTTTTACAACTTACGATTGTAAGCACTAGCACAATTAATAGGATTGGATTTTTCATTAGTTTTATATTTATAGTTATACGTTAGTTGTTCTCAATCGTAGCGCATTTCCAATAACAGAAACAGAGCTAAAACTCATAGCTAAAGCCGCTATCATTGGCGAGAGTAATATTCCGAAAAATGGGAACAACACACCTGCTGCAATAGGTACACCTAATGTGTTATAGATAAGTGCAAAAAACAGGTTTTGTTTGATATTCTTCATTACAGAATCGCTTAAATTCCTTGCTTTTACAATGCCATTTAAATCGCCTTTCACAAGAGTAATCATTGCACTTTCAATTGCTACATCGGTTCCTGTTCCCATAGCAATACCAACATCACTTTTAGCCAATGCAGGTGCATCATTAATACCATCACCTGCCATAGCAACTACTTTTCCATTTTCTTGTAATTTTTCTACTTCTTTGAGTTTGTCCTCTGGCAGCATACTGGCTTTAAAATCTGCCAGTTTCAATTCTGATGCTACTGCTTGTGCGGTATCGTGATTATCACCTGTTAGCATTATCACATCAATGCCCTTATCTTGAAGTGCTTTAATAGCTTTGGCACTAGTTTCTTTTATCTTATCTCCAATAACCACATAGCCAACAACGGTTTCATCTATTGCTAAATAAGACACTGTTTTACCTTGTTTTTGATAGGTTTTTGCTTCCTCTTTCATTGTAGAGGTAATTTTTGCTTTGGCATATTCCATCATTTTAGGATTACCTAATGCTACATTTTTTCCATCAATTTTAGCTTCAACACCTTTTCCTGTAACAGCACTAAAATCTTCGGACTTTAAAATTTCTGCGTTGTGTTCTTTGCCATATTTAACT
>JABDIQ010000294.1 GCA_013003655.1 Winogradskyella sp.
TAAAAATACTGTGATTGTATTTGACGAGTACTTTAATTATCCTGGATGGCGCGAAGGTGAATATAAGGCATTTAAAGAATTTGTTGCTGAGCAAAATTTAAGTTACGACTACATGACTTACAATCGCCATTTTGAACAAGTTGCTGTTATCATCAAATAATATACAGGTAGATCATCAAAAAGTGGCTTATAGCACCACCAAGCACAAAGAGGTGCCAAATAACGTGGTTATAAGGTATGCGTTGCAAAGCATAAAAAATAATACCTACGGTATAGAACAATCCGCCAGCAAATAAATACAAGATACCATTAGGTCCTATAGCTTCAGATAAGTTTGAGAAATCAAAAACTATGAGCCAACCCATCACTAGATACAATAGTGTTGAGAGAATCTCGTATTTTCCTGTAAAAAAAATCTTTAAAACAGTTCCAAGCCCAGCTATAGCCCAAACCACCCAAAATAATATCCAGCCATTACTTTCTGGCAGAGAAAGTAATAGTACAGGCGTGTAAGTGCCTGCTATTAGCAAATAAATACTAATATGATCTACAATTCTAAAATAATGCTTTTGTTTATCGTGCTTTACGGAATGATAAAGCGTAGAGGCTAAAAACAATATAATAATTGAGAGACCATATACCACCACACTAAATCGTGCATTAGGTAATGTAGTATTTACTTTAAAGAGTAATAAAATAATTGCAATGACACCAAAAACAGTTCCTATTCCATGAGTCCACGCATTTAAGAGTTCTTCTAATTTAGTTTGTACGCGCATTCTCGATACTGTTTATTGAATCCATTTATCCGTAAGATCGTAAAAGTTAATTTCAAACGCAGGGTCTTGTCGCTCTAGTCGCCTACTCTGAAAAGCGCGTTGCAGAATGTCCTCAATTAAATAATCTTCTTTATCGTCTAGAGGTTTAAATTCTCGCTTCAAAGAAATATCAAATAAACTGGCCGTATTGTTGTACCAAAAGGCTCGCCACCCACTACGTAATTCCTTAACAAGATCAAAGGTTGTTTTACCCGTTTGCCTATGAATAAGCTTCACTAAAATCTGACCTTCTGTTTTTGTAAGTTTCTTTAGCTCCGCAGAAAACTCATTTTCAATATATTTCTGTATGATTTTGGAATACTTTCGTTTTTGCCGTTTTTTTTCTAATTGGTTTAGTCGCTCTTGCAAAGACACTAACCTATCCGCCGCCAATTTTGCATAAGGATAGACTTTTAAGGTCTTACGTTTCAAAATTAAATACCGTAAACGTTCATCTCTATCCTTAAATGTTAATTTGGGAAGTACTAAAACTTCGTCAAGATTTATCGAAGTTTTTGGAACAGAGTCACCTTCAATAATTATATATTCAAGCACAGTAGAATCCTGCTCTACGGGTTTAATCTGTGCCCAAAGAGAACTAGTAATCATAAACAAAAATACACTTATCAATTTCATAACTACTTAAACGCCAAAAACCGTTCCAACCCTATAAATTCGTCTGTATCAAAATTAAGAATTTACCATTCTAATAACCTTAAAATCCTATTAATATTATTATTTTAGAGCAAAATCTTTCACAAATGGCGAAACAAAAAATTTTAACTAAAAAGTCGATGGACTTTTTAGAAAAATATCTTAATAATGCGTCACCTACAGGGTACGAGTGGGACGGACAAAAACTATGGATGAATTATCTAAAGCCCTATGTCGATGAGTTTATAACAGACACGTACGGTTCTGCTGTTGGCGTTATAAACCCCAAAGCAAAGTTTAAGGTAGTGATTGAAGGACATGCTGATGAAATTTCGTGGTATGTCAATTATATTTCAGATAATGGTCTTATTTACGTTATAAGAAACGGCGGTAGTGATCATCAAATAGCACCGAGTAAAATAGTTAATATTCACACCAAAAAAGGCATCATTAAAGGCGTTTTTGGATGGCCAGCGATACATACCAGAAATCGTAGTAAGGAAGAACCACCTAAACCAGAGAACATCTGTATTGACATAGGTGCTAAAGACAAGGAAGAGGTGGCAAAATTGGGTGTACACGTGGGCTGTGTCATCACCTATCCAGATGAGTTTCACATACTAAATAAAGATAAATTTGTGTGTAGAGCTTTAGATAACAGAATGGGTGGTTTCATGATCGCTGAAGTTGCAAGACTTCTAAGTGAAAACAAGAAAAAACTTCCATTTGGTTTATATGTAACAAACAGCGTACAAGAAGAAATAGGGTTACGTGGTGCAGAGATGATTACGCAAACCATTAAACCAAATGTTGCCATTGTTACGGACGTTACCCACGACACGACTACACCTATGATAGACCCTAAAAAACAAGGACTGGCTGAAATAGGCAAAGGACCTGTTGTAGCCTATGCGCCAGCAGTGCAACAAAAACTTAGGGATTTAATTACTGATACCGCTGAAGAAAAAAAGATACCATTTCAACGTGCTGCACTATCTAGAGCCACAGGGACAGACACTGATGCCTTTGCCTACAGTAATGGCGGTGTGGCCTCAGCACTTATTTCTCTGCCGCTAAGGTATATGCACACCACAGTGGAGATGGTTCATAAAGACGATGTAGAAAATGTGATTAAACTCATCTATGAAACACTATTAAAAATAAAAGATGGAGAGACGTTTAGCTATTTTTAATTGTAAATTATATGGCACTAAGGTCTCAAAAACATGTATTCAACTTACCAGATGATGTAACGTATTTTAATACGGCTAGTTTATCACCTTCATTTAAATCTGTAGAAGCCGCAGGTATAGAAGCCGTAATTAACAAAAGTCATCCATATAAAATTCCGTCTTCAGATTTTTTTGATCCTGTAACAGAATTGCGGAAGCGCTTTGCAAAACTTATTGACTGCAACGATTATCAAAGAGTGGTGACCTCACCTTCCGTATCTTACGGAATGGCCAATGTAGCTAACAATATTAAGTTACAGAAAGGTGATGAGATCTTAGTAATTGAAGAACAATTTCCGAGTAACGTCTACACTTGGCGCAAATTAGCGCAACGCTATGATGCAAAGCTAGTTACAATAAAAAAACCTGCAGTAAAAACAAACTGCGGCCAACAATGGAATGAAGCTATCCTTAAAGCCATTACCAAAAACACAGCTGTGGTGGCTCTTGGTCATATACATTGGTCTAACGGGATTATCTTCAACCTTAAGGCCATTAGACAAAAAACACTAAAGCATAATGCCTTACTCATTGTTGATGGTAGCCAATCCATTGGTGTGATGCCGTTTTCTATTGAAAACCTTCAACCAGACGCTTTACTCTGTGCTGGTTACAAGTGGCTGTTTGGACCCTACGGATGTGCTTACGCATATTATGGGCCTAAATTTGATAACGGAATTCCTATTGAAGAAAATTGGTCTAATAGATTAAATAGTGAAAATCTAGTGGGTCTCACCAATTATCAGGATTTATATAAACCATTGGCAAACAGATATGCTGTAGGAGAAAACGGCAGTTTTATTTATGTGAAAATGCAATTGGCTGCATTGAATGAAGTCCTTAAATACAACCCAAAAGACATTCAGGACTATTGCAGATCAATTTCAGAAAAAGCCATTCATAAATTTAGGGAAATGGGATGCAGTGTGTTTGATGCTGGCGAAAGGGCAAACCATTTATTTGGCATTGAACTTCCTGAAAATATTGATGTTGATTTATTGCAGAAAAAATTAAAAGAACAAAAAATATACGTTTCGTTTCGAGGCAAATACATGCGTATTTCATGCTATTTATTCAATACCGAAAATGATTTTGATAAATTGGTTAAAGCTATGGAAGCTACTTTTAAATAATTTAAAGTATGGACGAGATCATAGACATTGTAGATCAAGATGGAAAACCAACTGGTAAATCGGCTTTAAAATCTATTGTTCATAAAGAAGGTTTACCTCATAACACCATTCATTTATGGTTATATACTGATGATGGTAACATATTATTACAACAGCGTTCTCATAAAAAAGCCATTTTTCCATTGCTTTGGGATGTATCGGTGGCAGGACATATCGATGCAGGAGAGACTTTTACGTTTGCCGCAGTACGAGAAGCCAAAGAAGAAATAGGTATATCATTAAATGAAGATGACCTTGTGCACATTGGTGTTTTTAAACACTTTTCAGTTTACGAAGAAGGTAACATTAAAGATTTTGAATTTCATCAAGTGTATTTATCAAAATTAACAGTTGGTATTAATGAATTAATCCCTCAACCAGAGGAAGTAGAAGCACTAAAATTAGTGTCCATAGAGGAATTTGAAAATTTATTGGCTAATAGTAAACACAATTCACATTTTGTTCCCAGCAACAAATCTTATTACAAAGCTGTAATTGAAACCATAAAACAAAAAATAGATTATAAATGACACTACTTATTGCTGCTGTAGCACCAGTATTTGCGCTTATTTTTTATATCTATTTTCATGATAAACATGAAAAAGAACCCATAGGCTTTCTTATAGCGTCTTTTATTTTAGGTGCTGTAGTGAGTATTATAATAACAATGATATTATATGGTGTCACGACAGTATTTATTCCACTAAAAGATAAATACAGTATCGTTGAACAATTTATACAAGCTTTTATTGTAGTGGCAACGGTTGAAGAATTTAGTAAGTACATCTTATTGAGGTATTATGCACAACCAAAAGTTGAATTTGATGAACCTTACGACGGGATAATGTATTCCGTAATGATATCGCTAGGTTTTGCTGCTACAGAAAACATACTTTATGTGATAGATGGCGGAATAGAAACTGCATTACTTCGCTCTATTACTGCAGTACCAGCTCATGCAGTTTTTGGTATCTTAATGGGCTATTATGTAGGTAAGGCCAAGTTTTCAAAACGTAGAATCACAATGAATTTAAGAGGTTTAATGTTGGCTATTTTGTTCCATGGTGCCTACGACTTTTTCTTATTCATTAATTTTATACCTGGAATTTCTATAGGAGCATTTGTATCTTTAATCATAGGTGTAGTATTGGCGCGAAAAGCCATTAAAATTCATCAAAACAATTCGC
>JABDIQ010000295.1 GCA_013003655.1 Winogradskyella sp.
AGTTAAAGGGCGTAGTTTATGAATTGACCGAGGCCAAAACAAAACAGCCACTTCCAGGTGCAAATGTATATTGGTTAAACACTACTGTTGGCGCTATGACAGACATTGACGGTGAATTTTCAATACCTTATGAAACTGCATACAACAAATTGATAATAAGTTATGTTGGTTTTAAAACAGATACGTTAAATATAACCTCCAATGATTATATAGAACATGTGTTATCACCCACTTCAGAGCTAGATGAAATTACGGTAACCTCCAGAAAACAGGCGACGTCACGATCGTACCTAAAATCCACGAATACCATTTTTGTAAGTAGCGATGAACTATTAAAAGCGGCTTGCTGTAATCTTTCTGAAAGTTTTGAAACCAACCCGTCTATAGATGTCAATTTTGCGGACGCAGTGTCGGGTACACGGCAAATTAAGATGTTAGGCCTTAATTCACCTTATATTCTTATCACAACAGAGAATATACCAGCGATTAGAGGTGCATCTCAGGCTTATGGTCTTAGTTTTATTCCAGGCACTTGGGTTGAGAGTATTCAAATTACCAAAGGTGCAGGGAGTGTGGTCAATGGTTTTGAAAGTATTTCAGGACAGATCAATGCAGAGATGGTAAAGCCGACCACAGACGATAAACTATTTGTCAATGCCTATGCAGGTGTTAATGGTAGATTAGAACTCAATACACACTTAAATCAAAAAGTTTCGGATAAATGGAGTACAGGTTTGTATCTGCATGGTAATCTGCGAAACCAAAAGTTCGACAGAAACAATGATACGTTTTTAGACGTTCCACTTAAGGAACAGATTAATGTTATGAACCGATGGCAGTATACTAACGGCGAAAAAGGAATTGTTAGTTTTATAAACCTAAGATATCTTACTGATAATACACAGGCTGGCCAAATCAATTTTAATCCAAATACTGATCAAGGCACCACTAACTCGTGGGGCAGTGAAATTGACACCGAACGTTTTGAGGTAACCACAAAACTGGGTTATGTTAATCCTGAAGTTCCGTATCAAAGTTTAGGCTTTCAAACGGCTTTTAGCAGGCATTTGCAAGATTCGTATTTTGGTTTGAATGACTATGACATAGCCCACAATAGCTTTTATTCTAATTTGGTTTATAATAGCATTATATCAGACTCGAGACATAAGATTAAAACAGGCGTTAACTTCACTTACGATTCTTATTCAGAAGATGTGAATACAAATTTATATGAACGTATTGAGAACTCAGTCGGTGGCTTTTTTGAATATTCCTATGACGATCTTGAAAAACTGACTATGACTGCTGGAATACGAATAGATCAACATAATAGATTAGGACTATTTGTAACGCCTCGAATACACGCAAGATATACCCCTTGGGAAAAATCGGCATTTAGAGTGTCCGTAGGTAGAGGGAAACGAAGTGCCAATATTTTTGCTGAAAATCAGAATCTATTTTCAAGTTCACGACAAATTAATATTTTAAATAGTGATGGGCCAATCTATGGATTACAGCCCGAAATTGCATGGAATTATGGGATAAGCTACCTACAAGGGTTTAATTTATTTGGAAGAAAAGCAGATGTAACCTTTGATTTTTATCGCACTGATTTTGAAAATCAAGTGGTAGTGGATTGGGAAAATCCGTTTGAGATAAATTTTTACA
>JABDIQ010000042.1 GCA_013003655.1 Winogradskyella sp.
ATTTCTTGTACTTCTTTTCCGGTGGCTACACCTGCTTTAATATTATGACTCATATATTGGTTGTTTAGTATAAATTGAAAGTTCAAAAATAAGGAATATAAAGATAATGTATAATGTCTAATCTTTATAATTATGGATTAAGAAGTGCATGATGCTATTAGAAAGGGTAGTTAATACCAATATTGTAAACCGCATTGCTGAAGTTGTATTTTTTAAACCATCGGCTTCCTTCTGGTTGTGAAGGATCATAGGTTTTAAAGCCGATATCACCTCTGAGCACAAAGAATCTAAAATCGTACCGAAGCCCAAACCCTGAGCCAATGGCTATGTCCTTTAAGGAATCTAATCCACCAAAGGTTGCTGCATCGTCTTCAACATTGTCTAGTACATTCCATATGTTTCCGGCATCAATGAACAACGCACCTCTAAGATTACCGAACATATTAAACCGTTGCTCAGCGCTTAGATGGATTTTTAAGTTAGCTTCATTAAATTCATTAGTAGTTTGTGAGCTTCCTGGTCCCAAATTATAGGCAGTCCAAGCTCGGTTATCATTTGGGCCTCCTGCAAAGAAACTTTCGGCAAAAGGAATACTATTAGAATTTCCGTAAGGGATAGCAATACCAAAATAAGATCTAAAGGCTAACACATTGTTACCGCCCTGACTAAAATATTTTACATAGTCTACTTCTGTTTTTACGTACTGGGAGAAGGCAACACCAAAAACCTCGTAATTGCCATTTTCGTTTTTTGATTTTCCTGAAATTCGTGAAATATTCTGAAGCAAATTTCCTGCGATTTCTACTCTAAACTTAAAGATGGAAAAATCATTGTCAAAAATATTATCTCGCTTGTCTTTTTTGTAATCGAAGCTAGACGAAAAGATAAGGTTGTTCTCGGTGAGTCGTTGTTTACGCTCTTCGATATTATTAACAAGTATAAAATCATCATCAGTTGGTGATAAGGATGTGTTGTTACTTAAAACATCATTAATAAATTGCTGTGCCTGCGCAGGAAAGGTTAGCGTCTCGTCATTGCCAATGTAATTTATATTTTGTGCAATAGTGTTTAAGCGCGCAAAGGAATTGGTATAAACCCCAAAGTAGTTGGCAATGTTTAGGTTTTTTACGAATTGAACATTGAATAATTCTAAAGTGTTAGTTACCGTTCGTGAAGGCAACCAATTATAACTAAAAATACTTGAAAGGGTTTGCTTATCTAATCCAATATTTTGTTGACTGGTTGTTGAGAAATTGATGATTGTACTTGGCGACATGAATTTGGGTATAATACGTTCTGTATTAATCGGAAAAAACAATCGCGGTATTGTTAATCTGGCATTGGCACCATATTCATTAATATCAAAAAAAGCATCATCAGGATTAGCTTTATCTTTAGAAGAACCTATAGCGCCTATGGCTGATAATTCTAGCGTTTCTGCGCCTCTAAAGACATTTCTAATTTTTAATCCTGTACTAAATGAAAATCCTATGGATTGAATGTTACTCTGAGTAATATCCATATCGAAACTCAGCCCATATTTTTTACGTGGTTCTAAAATGATATTTGCTGTAAGTGTAGTGTCTTGTTCGTTTTCAACAAATTGGATACTTGGATATCTAAACATCTGAAGGTCGTTGAGATAACGTGATGTTCTGGTTCTATCGAGATCACTATATACCTTTCCTTTAGAAATAAAAATAGCATCTGTTAAGGCCTTAGGTCTAAATTTTAATTTATCAATACTATAAAGGGTAAAGCCTTTATAGTTTATAGTGTCGGTGATAGACTGTGTGCGGTTTTCATAAGAATAGTCTGTGAAAATATTAACATCCTTTATTTTATAGGCCTTAAACGGCACAACGATGGTAGAGTCTTCATTTCTAATGACTCTATTAGAGATAATTAGATCGGTTTTTACCTTATGATCTGTATTTATGGTATCTGTTTCAAATCTTATGTTTTCCTGACTAAAGTGAAAGATTCCATTGTTTCTAAAGGTGGTGTTCAACCGTTCGCGTTCAGCGGCAAAATTTTCCTCGTCGTACTGTTGTCCTATTTTTATAGTTGCACCCTTTTTAAACTTTTGATACAATGAATCAATAGCAGGTGTTGCAATAAATGGTTTGATCGAGTCTAAAACATAGGGCTGATTTAGAGTTACATTATAGTTAACTTTAGCTCTTTTGTTGTCCGTTTTTTCTACCGTAAAATCAACTTGATTGTTAAACCAACCTTTGCTAAAATAGTACTTCTTTAAATTGGTCGCTGAACGTTCTGCCTTAGCTTCATCATAAATTACAGGTGCTTCTCCTGTACGTTTTAACCAGGCATTAAAATCGCGCCTGGCTTGTAGTTCCTTTTCTAATTGTTTGCGAGAAAGTATTTTAATTTTGCGTGCTACTTTTTCGGGATTATCAAGAACCTTAGCTTGAATAATAGAATCTATGTTAGGTCGTGCCAGATTATAAATATGAAGTCTTAGTGGTAGACTAAGGAGTAATGGTATTTTAATTTTGGCATTGGGTTTTTGAAGAATAAGATTGTTGATACGCTCGTTATTGACCTTCTTATCGTTTGCAATGATGGTATATTCTGTAAGGAGATGTTCATTGGCATTTAGACGCTTTACTGCACTACAGGAGTACAAAAAAACACCGATCATTACAAAAACAATGAACTTGCTTGGTGAGCAATGAGATCCACATATAGGTGCAAAACGACAAGGCAGTTTCAAATTTTCCTAATTTTTGTTCTTGAATAAGTGATATACAATTCGTTTAAAATGACTTATTTTGCGGATAACTAACCCCTAACAAATGTAAATACAATTAATGTTATCTAAGAATCAAATAAAGTTAATTAAAAGTTTATCCCAAAAAAAATTCAGACA
>JABDIQ010000051.1 GCA_013003655.1 Winogradskyella sp.
GTTTTCTCCAGATATAGAAGATGTACAGGCCGTTGCTACCAATATTTTAAGGCATAGAGTGATAAAAAATTACAAGGCAGAGGCCGAAGAGATCTCTGATGAGAAAATAATTCAAAGTTTATTTTAACTACTTTTTAGTAGTAGCGTTACATTTGTAGTAATGTCTTCTCAATCTCAAAGAATATTTGGTTTAGATGTAGTTAGAGCAATTGCTATCTTACTCGTTCTCATCTCACATTCCACCATTTTAATATTTCCCGAGAGTAAAAGCAATGCAGTATTTGCTATTCAGTTTTTTGGGACCATTGGTGTTGATATATTTTTTGTGTTAAGCGGATACCTAATTGGTAGAATTTTGTTGAAACAATTACAAACACAAGATTTTTCATTTAAGAATGTTTTGTACTTCTGGATACGAAGATGGTTCAGAACCTTGCCGAATTACTATCTCATTTTGATTGTAAACATTTTAATTTACTTTGCGTTTTTCAATGAATTTGCGCCAAGATTGGTGCATTATTTTGCATTCTTACAGAATTTTAACCAAGCACAACCAGATTTTTTTACGGAATCATGGACGTTGTCTATTGAAGAGTTTGCCTATATACTTGGTCCGCTCCTGTTAATGATTCTCTTTACCATTACTAAAAAGAAGATTACAAAGTATCAATTCTTGGGTGTGGTAATTGTAATTATCGTGATATGTACATTAAATAGATTTTGGTTTCATGAAAACACCATAGAGGGTGTGTCTTGGTCTAATAGTTTGCGTAAAGTTGTGGTTTATAGAATTGATTCAATTTATTACGGCTTTATAGGTGCTTATCTATCCTTATATGCGCAACATTTTTGGGGTGCTTACAAATGGACTAGTTTTATTTTTGGAGCACTATTATTCACCGTAGTACATGCTGTTATAACTATTATTGGTATTAGACCGTCAGTAGAATCAATGTTCTTCAATATTATGTATTTGCCATTAGTGTCAATTTCTATCCTCTTAACGTTTCCTGTTTTTTCAAATTGGGTAAAAAAACCTTCGTGGTCTAAAATCATTACCAATATTAGTCAATGGTCCTATGCACTTTACCTAGTTAATTACTCCATTATCTTATTAAGTATTCAACAAATAGTGAAAGTAGAAGCGCAGAATATCGTTGCTAAGCTCTTACTACTTGTTTTATTTTGGGCCCTATCATTTTTTATGGCCTTTTTACTCTATGTGTACTATGAAAAACCCATGATGGACCTACGAGATCGACCCTTTTTTAGAAAATGGTCTCAGTCCACTAAGAACACTTAAAATAAGTGCTTTTAAAAATTCTGTTAAAATATTGAATATTAGATATTTAAAGATTGAAAAAATTAATTATTCTCAGTGTAAATTTGTTTATTCTGATTTATTTTTAATTATTTATCACTTTTGTTACATATTTTTAAAAACCCTTTGAAATTTGTACTTTTGTTCCACTTTTAAATAAAGAATTTTTCAACCTTTTAAATTTAATTTATGGCATTTGACATCGATATGATAAAGAAGGTTTATGCTAATATTGCTGAGCGTGTTGATACCGCCAGAGATATTGTAGGTAAACCATTGACACTATCAGAAAAAATATTATACTCACATCTTTGGGATGGTAATCCAACGAAAGCCTTTCGAAGAGGAAAGGATTATGTTGACTTTGCACCCGATAGAGTGGCTTGCCAAGATGCCACAGCTCAAATGGCATTATTACAATTTATGCATGCAGGTAAACCCAAAGTAGCAGTGCCAACAACAGTACATTGCGATCATTTAATACAGGCAAAGGTAGGTGCAAAGGCAGATTTAAAACGTGCAAACGAAACAAGTAATGAAGTATTTGACTTCTTAGAATCAGTATCAAATAAATATGGTATCGGTTTTTGGAAACCAGGAGCAGGAATAATACATCAAGTTGTCCTTGAAAACTATGCCTTTCCTGGTGGAATGATGATTGGTACAGATTCACATACCGTGAACGCTGGTGGACTAGGTATGGTAGCTATTGGTGTAGGTGGAGCAGACGCAGTTGACGTTATGGCTGGAATGGCATGGGAATTGAAATTTCCTAAATTAATTGGAGTGAAGCTTACCGGAAAATTATCTGGTTGGACAGCCCCTAAGGATGTCATCTTAAAAGTTGCAGGTATTTTAACCGTTAAAGGTGGTACTGGTGCTATCGTTGAATACTTTGGAGAAGGAGCACGATCTATGTCTTGCACTGGTAAAGGAACAATTTGTAATATGGGTGCTGAGGTAGGTGCTACCACGTCAACCTTTGGATATGATGAATCTATGGATCGTTACTTAAGATCTACAGATAGAGCTGATGTAGCAGATGCCGCCAATGAAGTTAAGGAATACTTAACTGCAGATCCAGAAGTTTACGCAAACCCAGAACACTATTTTGATCAGGTCATTGAAATAAATTTATCAGAATTAGAACCATATTTAAACGGTCCATTTACGCCAGACCTTGCAACGCCAATCTCTAAAATGAAGGAGGCAGCAAAAGCAAACGATTGGCCATTAAAAGTACAAGTTGGGCTAATAGGATCATGTACTAACTCCTCTTACGAAGATATTTCAAGAGCAGCTTCATTAGCCAAACAGGTATCGGACAAAAATCTTAAGACAAAGTCAGAGTTTACAATAACTCCTGGATCAGAACAGGTAAGGTATACCATTGAAAGAGATGGCTTTATTGATACTTTTGATAAAATAGGTGCAACAGTGTTTGCAAATGCTTGTGGTCCGTGTATAGGTATGTGGGATCGCTACGGAGATAAGGCAGCAGAAGGCCCTAGAAATACCATTGTTCACTCATTCAATAGAAATTTTGCAAAAAGAGCAGATGGCAATCCTAATACTTTAGCGTTTGTTGGTTCTCCAGAATTAGTCACTGCGATTGCTATTGCTGGCCGATTAGATTTTAATCCATTAACAGATACATTAATCAATGAAGATGGTGAAGAAGTGAAATTAGACGAGCCAAGAGGGTATGAGTTACCACCTGAAGGATTTGCAGTTGAAGATGCTGGTTACATTGCACCATTTGAAGATGGTAGCAAAGTAGAAGTAGCAGTTAGTCCTGATTCAGAACGATTACAACTTTTAGATCCGTTTACACCTATTGGAGATTCTATTACAGGAGCTAAACTATTAATAAAAGCTTTTGGAAAATGTACAACAGATCATATCTCAATGGCAGGCCCTTGGTTGCGTTATAGAGGACATCTAGATAATATAGCCAATAACACATTAATTGGTGCAGTTAACGCATTTAACAAGAAGACTAATTTTGTTAAGAATCAATTAACTGGCGAGTATGGTGGTGTACCAGATGTACAGCGCGAATACAAAAAAGCTGGTATTTATTCTGTAGTTGTTGGAGACCATAATTACGGTGAAGGATCATCTAGAGAGCATGCAGCAATGCAACCTCGTCACCTAGGTGTAGCAGCCGTTATTGTAAAATCATTTGCAAGAATTCATGAAACCAACCTTAAAAAACAAGGAATGTTAGGATTAACCTTTGCTAATGAAAACGACTATGATCTTATACAAGAAGATGACACCTTTAACTTTATTGATTTAGACAAGTTTGCACCAGATGTGCCCTTGACATTAGAGATTGTACACAAAGACGGTTCTAAGGATACAATTAAGCTAAATCATACCTATAACGATTCTCAAATAAAATGGTATAAAGAAGGTTCTGCACTAAACGTGATTAAGAAAGAGAATGCTTAATAACACTGAATAAGAATAAAAAAACTCCTAAGTAATTAGGAGTTTTTTTATTGAGTTAGTCGATGTGTTTATTTAAAATACTTTAAAGGAACTATTAGCATTCCAAAATTTTCACCTTCTTCTTTACCCAAATGTTTGTGATGTATTTTATGAGCTCGTCTTACGCCTCTTGCATATTTGCTGTCAATATTTCTAAGCCATTTAAATCGCTGGTGAATAAAAATATCATGTACAATGAAATAGGCCAAACCATAAGCCATAATGCCAATACCTATAGGTAAGAAGTACCAAATGTTCTCTTCGCCCCATAGATACCAACACACCATACTAACAACGGCATAAAAAATAAAGAAGGCATCGTTGCGTTCAAACCAGCTTTTATGATCTTTTTGATGGTGATCCTTGTGTAAACTCCATAAAAACCCGTGCATTATATATTTATGAGTAAACCAAGCATTAAATTCCATCACCAAAAATGTGGTTAGAAAAATAATGATCCATAGAAAAACTTGCATAACAGTTATAATTATTTAATTAAAGTAAGTTTAATTGATACTTTACGTAACTGCGCGTTAAAAGTTCCACCTTTTTATAATTAGGAACTCTAATTCTTGCAGACTTAATTTCCAAGGCCGGCGTCTTTTTTAGTTTCTCTAAAAGTTTATTATAATATCTGTACGCCATAAATACGCCAAACTTAGCTTCAATTGGTAAACGCTTTATGCCTTTTAAACCTTTGGCAAAATCGTGTTCTATATCTTCAATAATGGCTCGTTTAGATTCTTCATCAAGCTGATTGAGATTGGTATTTGGGAAATACGTTCTACTTAAATCCTCAAAATCTGCTTTAAGATCTCTTAAGAAGTTAACTTTCTGAAATGCCGAACCCAAACTCATCGCAGATGCTTTAAGATCTTCATACTTATCTTTATCACCTTTAACAAATACTTTCAAACACATTAAGCCAACAACATCGGCAGATCCGTAAATATATTCTCTGTATTCTTCATCGGTTAAGTAATCTTGTTTATGCAGATCTAGTTTCATACTCTTCATAAATGCGTCAACCAAATGCTTATCTATATCATACTTATGATACGTTTCTTGAAAAGAATTTAAAATTGGATTAAGACTGATTTTATCTGTTAAAGCAGCCTCTAGATCATTTTCAAATCGCTTGAATAAAGTTTCTTTATCATAGGCGTGGAAGGTATCTACAATCTCATCTGCAAATCTAACAAAGCCGTAAATATTATAAATGTCTTGTCTAATGTTATTAGATAACATTTTTGTGGCCATTGAAAATGAAGTGCTGTATGAGTTTGTAACTATTTTACTACATTCCTTTGAGACGGTATCAAAAATTGATTTCATTGTAATCTTAATTTTTTTCAATTAAATCAGCCACCAATTTCCCTGAAATTAAAGAAGGAGGAACTCCAGGTCCAGGCACGGTTAATTGTCCTGTAAAATAGAGGTCTTTTACCTTTTTACTCTTTAATTTGGGTCTTAGGAATGCTGTCTGCATTAGAGTATTGGCCATTCCGTAGGCGTTGCCTTTATAAGAGTTGTATTCTTTTATAAAGTCTTTAACGCAAAATGACTCTTTAAATATAATATTATTTTGAACACTTTGGTTCGTTCTTTTTTCAAAACGGTTAATAATAATATCAAAGTACTGTTTACGCAATTGTTCGGTGTCTTCTAAATCTGGTGCTATTGGAATTAAAAAGAAACCGGTTTCACAATTCTCTGGGGCCATAGAAGGATCCGTTACTGAAGGAAAATTAACATAAAATAAAGGGTCTTTTGGCCACTTAGGGTCATCATAAATCTCCTCAGCATGCGTTTCAAAATTGGTGTCAAAGAATAAGTTATGATGATTTATGTTTTTCAATTTTTTATCAAATCCTATATAAAATAATAGGCATGACGGTGCAAAGGTTTTTTTCTTCCAGTAAGCCTCAGAATACTGTCTGTAGGTATCATCAAGCAAAGTTTCAGAATGATGGTAATCAGCACCACTTAATATAATATCAGAATCTTTTCGTTCACTATTTACAATCAATGCTTTAGCCTCGCCATCTTCTACCACAATCTTTTCAACCTCTGCATTAACATGTATGTTTACACCTAAACTTTCTGCAAGTGCTTTCATGCCCTTAATAATCTCGTACATGCCGCCTTTAGGATGCCAAGTGCCTAAACCAAAATCTGCAAAGTTCATGAAGCTATAAAAAGATGGTGTGTTACTTGGTTTTGCGCCTAAAAATAAAACCGGAAACTCAAGTGTGGATACAAGTTTGGGGTTTTTAAAATTTTTACGAACTTCTGAACTAATGGTTTTAAAAAACTGATCTACGCGTGATACAGTTTCTTTGGTCACCAACTCTAGCGGTGATAAACCAGGGCGTAATACTATTTTATTAATAGCTATATCGTAATTGTCTTGTGCCTTTGCAATAAATGCTCTTAACGGTTTAGAACTTCCTGTCTCAATACGTTCAAACTCTTCACAAATTTTGTCCATATGATCACCAATGGTGATAACCTCATCAGCAAAAAAGATCTTATAAGCAGGACTTAATTTATCTAATTGATAATAGTCTTTAGTTGATTTTCCGAAGTCATTGAAAAACTTTTCGAAGATATCTGGCATCCAATACCAGCTTGGACCAATATCAAACGTAAAACCATCTCTCTTTAATTGTCTGGCTCTGCCACCAACGGTAGAATTTTTTTCGTAAATAGAGACATCGTTACCAGCTTTTGCAAGATAGCATGCAGCAGATAATGCTGAAAAGCCTGAACCAATTATTGAGATTTTACGTGCCATCTAATGCAATTATAGTTTATGGATTACATCCTTTATGGACTTAAAAGGCGTTATGGTCTTTGGTAGTTTCTTAAGGTCAATGACCTCTATCATTCGTCCTAGAATCCAAAATTCTGTATTACTCTTTTTTAGTAATGTTTTCTCAAACGACTTCAGATAATCTTCAATCTCTTCTTTGTCTGGCTTAACTGTGAAATACGACACAAATGTAATATCGTCATAGTAATTATGAAGGTCTTGTAAATCGTTGAGAGGAACACTTTGTCCTAAGAAAATAGAATGATAACCGTGAGATATTATTTGATGATTTATAAACATCAAGCCTAATTCATGCACTTCATTATCAGGTAAATAAAGAACAAAGGTTTTTTTGGATTTATTTATTTGTTTAGACTGCAACTTTTCGGTATTGATCAATATTTTTTGTCTAATCAATGTCGTTATAAAGTGCTCGTGCGCTGGCGTAATGGTGTCTGTCTGCCACAGCAGTCCTATTTCTGTTAGTAGAGGTATAAAAATATCAAAGAAAATACGATCGAACGATTTATTTTTTAATAACGAGTCGTAGGTATTGTAGAACAGAATTTGATCAAAATTAAGCATCGATAATTTAAAGGAGTTAATGGCATGACTTTCTAAATTATCCTTTGCTGCTATTTCTCTAACTAGTAACGGAATTTTGTGTTCTTCAATGGCAGCAATCTTGGAGATTTTATAACCATTGTTGTTTAAATAACTTACGTTTAACAGTTTTTGAAAACTAGCCAAATCGTAATACCTAATATTAGTATCAGTACGCTCTGGTTTTAGTAAATTATAACGCTTTTCCCAAATACGTATAGTATGTGCCTTTATACCTGTGAGATTTTCAAGGTCTTTGATACTGAACTTATTCTTTATATTGTTCATAATTTCTAGAGAAACTTTAAACAAAAGTAAGATTTAATACGACATCTTGTGAAGAATTAACAAAATTTAAATAAATAAAGTAAATGTGCGCACGAGAAGACTCGAACTTCCACGACCTAATGGTCACTAGCCCCTCAAGCTAGCGCGTCTACCAATTCCGCCACGTGCGCAAAATAAGGTGAGTAAATATAAAAAAAAAGTTAAGCAAAAGCTTAACTAAAGTGACCTGGCTGGGGCTCGAACCCAGGACCCTCTCCTTAAAAGGGAGATGCTCTACCAACTGAGCTACCAGGTCTGTGTGGTAAATTTTCTCTAACGAGGGTGCAAATATAAAATGATTAATTAAGAAAACAACACATTTTTAACTTTAATTTTTGTTTTTTTGTGGGTGAAGAATATTCAACAATTTAGAGTATTAATAGGCCTTCTATGAAGATTGTTTTAATGGGTTATATGGGTTCTGGTAAGTCATTTTTAGGCAAGAAATTGGCTAAGACTTTGAATTACAATTATATAGATTTAGATGAATATATTGTAAAAGAAGAAGGCAAATCCATCAGCGAATTATTTAAAGAGAATGGCGAAATCTATTTTAGAAAAATAGAGACCAGCCATTTAGAAAATGTTTTAAAAAAGAATGATGCAGCTGTAATTGCCTTAGGTGGCGGTACGCCTTGTTATGGAACTAACTTAAAACTAATTAGCAACGATAAAGCAATTGTGTCTATTTATCTTAAAGCGTCTATCAACACACTTGTAGATAGACTATATCCCGAAAAAGATAAAAGACCATTAATTAGTCATTTAAATTCCAAAGCCCAATTAGTAGAATTTATTGGGAAGCATTTGTTTGAGCGCACATATTATTACGAACAAGCTACATTTACAATAAATGTAGACACTAAATCACCTCAGGAGATCATAGAAAATATTGTGTTGCAACTAATCTAAAAAAGCCTCATAAGGTTTTTTAGATAAATTGACTTCTATGTGTTCGTTCAAGGAAGTAGAGAGTGAAATGCCTTTAAAATCTGCTTTTACTGGATATTTTTTATGATTTCTGTTTACAAGTACCGCAGTTTTAAATTGCTTTAAAGGAACGTTTAAAAAATGTTTAACACCATATATCAAAGTGCCACCAGAATTTAATACATCATCAACTAAAACAATAGAATTGTCTCTGTAATCATCAGGACTTAATGATGTTGTAATTTCATTATGAGGGTTATGCTTATCAATTATCACTTTGCATAGTACAGATTCTATGTCTGAGATTTTGTCTAAAATAAATTTTATTTTTCTTGCTAATAAGTAGCCATTACTCTCGATACCAGCTAATACCAACCGCTTTTCATCAACATTACTTTCATAAATTTGATAGGCAATTCGTTTTATTTTATGCTCTATCTGGTGATGCGCTAAAATGGTATTTTTAGTTGAAGTCATAGATTCTTTTTTTCAAAGATAAAAAACAGTTCTTTATTTGCTCTCGGTTGTATGGAGTTATAAGATGTCTCTAATGTTTTTATTTTAAACTTAGATTTGAATCTATTTCTATATTCTGTTGCACTACCTCCAAAAGGAGGTCCTTCTTTGGTGAGAGGAAAATCAAAGAATAAGCCCACTACTTTGCCATTAGCCGATAAAAGATCGTAAGACTTTGACACATATTTATCTCTAAGAGTTGGTTGTAAAGCACAGAAAAAGGTTTGTTCAATAATTAGATCAAACGTTTCATCTAGATTAAAAAAGTCATTAAACAGTATTTGGTTGGATGGAATAGCTGGTATACGACGCTTTAAATCGTCGAGAGGGCTTTTAGCAATATCAACAACATAGGTGTTTTTAAATCCTTGCTTCCACAAATATTCTGCTTCGTAGGCATTACCTGCACCAGGAATGAGAATACTTATATTTTTATCTTTTAATTGGTCTATGTAGTCTTGTATAGGTGTGGAAACATATCCAATGTCCCAAGGTGTAGATTTAGATTTGTATCTATTTTCCCAATAGTCTTTAGATAGCTTCATCGGTATCATCATAAAATTCGTCTATATCTCGCCGATCTTTCTTTGTAGGCCTTCCTGCTCCTTTTTTTCTATAATAATCCTTACTATACTTTAGTAATTCCTTTGCTTCAAAAGCTTCTTTTGGAGTTGTGTCTGTTCTATAAATATCTACCAATTTAGCACCAACACGACTTTCTGGAATATCATTAACTCTTAATTGATAGTTTATTTGATCTTTTCTTACACTAATATTATCGCCAATATAAACCTCTCTACTAGGTTTTACAACTTGGTTGTCGATCTTTACATGTCCTTTTTTACACGCAGTAGTAGCAATAGATCTTGTCTTAAAATAACGGACACTCCACAAAAACTTATCAATACGCATATGTTACTCTAAAAAACAACGTTAATCTTAGTGTACAAAAATATTATAATATTGTATCTTGCGCCCTCAAAACCTAAGTTTTATTGCTGATGCAGTCTTAGGGTTTGAGTATGTAAAGAAAAATTATCAATCTCTATGAAATTTAGAAATCTTTTTATTGTATTTGGCACTATTGTGGCCTTAGGA
>JABDIQ010000053.1 GCA_013003655.1 Winogradskyella sp.
GTGCTTCCTCTACTATGTCCGGAACGAGATGCTATGTACTCTTCTTTAAACAAATTCTGCTTGGGGACATCTGGATAAAATTGTTGTTTGTTTATAGTATCGTTAAGGTCTCGTGCCCAGCGTACAAAGTGGTTAACAGCACGCTGTGGACGATAGCCATCATAGACCTTAAGACATAGGTTATTTTCTTGTAGATCGTCTTGGACTAATTTTAATTGAGTTGCTGCGGCTTCGGTTAATATCAGCTTATTAGAATTATACCCATCTATAGCATCGCCAATAAAATTATTCGTTGAAAAATAGCGTAATTCTACATCCAGATCAGGAATAATTTGTTTAACCTCAACAAAGCCTTCTGGTAGCTTGTTTTGTGTTATAAGACCGAAACCTAGTAAAACAGATAAATAAATAAGTATGTAACTTTTGTATGTCATGACCTTATTGCTAATTTAGATAAAAAATTGCCATGCAACTGTTTTCTTCTGAGAAACAAGACTATAAATTACCAAATGCACAATTAGAGTATTATCCTCAATTTTTAACTCAAGACGAAGCAGATCAGCTCTTTAATAATTTAAAACAACAGACAACTTGGCGTCATGATGATATTACGGTTTTTGGCAAAAGCTATAAACAACCACGACTAACTGCGCTTTATGGTAGTACTTCCAAACCGTACGGCTATTCTAACATTGTAATGCATCCAGAACCATTTACACCTTTGCTTTTAAACATAAAAGAACAAATTGAAAAAAGAGCCGGTCATCAATTTAATATAGTACTTCTCAATTTATATAGAGATGGTAACGACAGCAATGGATGGCATGCTGATAATGAAAAGGAGCTTGGTAAATATCCTGTTATAGCATCTTTAAGTTTAGGTGAAGAGCGCCCATTTCACTTTAAACATAGAACACTGAAAAGTCAACGTCATAAATTAATATTGCAACATGGAAGTTTATTAATTATGAAAGGCGAAATGCAGCACTATTGGCTACATCAGATAGCTAAAACCAAAAAACAAATTGGCGAACGCATTAATCTTACTTTTAGACAATTGGTAGATATATAAAAATAAAAAACCGAGATCCCTCAATCTCGGTTTTTCTCAATTTGCTTTTGTTTATACTGTAGATTTAGGGTCTCTAAGCCAACAACATAATGCAAATATTAATTAATTAATCCATTGAACTAAAAACTAAATTTTAGTACACATCAAATATAGAATACCATTTCAATTATTCGGTTTAATTACATTATTAATCGATGAAATACACTTAAATTTAACATTTATCGATATAATTATGCATTTCATCGATAAAAGGCATGATAAATAAAACTAATACCAGATAAATTTAAAGCTGTTTTTGGCACAATATTTATGTAGGTAAAGCTGTTGTTATATACAATTAATATCTTTAGATCATTATAACACAACTATGAAGTACATTCTTATTGTTCTTATTAGCATCTTAGCTTTTCCAGTTATAGCGCAGGACAAAAATTTTGAAGAGACGGAATTAAGTGTTAGCCGAATGATAGATGGCACACTACTTACCCCTTTAAATAGTACTAATCCCAATTTAGCCATCATCATTGCAGGATCTGGACCTACGGATAGAAATGGTAATCAAAACTTCGCCAAGAACAATTCTCTAAAGCAAATAGCCGAATCACTTTCAAATGCAGGTATAGCTACTTTTAGGTATGACAAACGCGTTGTAAAGCAAATTAAGATTGGAAAATTAGACAAGCGCATAATGTTTGACGATTTTGTGGATGATGCTATTGACGTACTCACTTATTTTAAGTCGCAAGAGGTTTACAGCAACATTTATATGATAGGTCACAGTCAGGGCAGTTTGGTTGGTATGTTAGCTAGCCCGAAAGGTGCAGACGGATTTATTTCTCTGGCAGGCGCCGGACAAAACATAGGTGACGTGTTAGTAGAACAGGTAACAAAAACGGCGCCTCAATTTACTGAAGAGACTCAAAGTGTGGTTAATAAACTCAAAAAAGGCAAAACTACTAATGACTATCCTGCCGCACTAGAGTCTATATTTAATAAAGAATTACAACCATTTATGATTAATTGGATGAGCTACTCTCCTACTGAAGAACTTCAGAAATTAAATATTCCAATTTTAATTGTCAACGGCACAAAGGATCTACAAGTATCTGTAAATGAAGCAGAATTACTTGCTAATGCCAACAAAAAAGCGACTTTAAAGATTATTGATAATATGAATCATGTGCTCTTCCTCATTGATGGCAATGACCTAGAAAACTCAAAATCGAACAACGAGTCCTGGCGTAAAGTTTCACCAGAACTAATAGCATCACTTATAGATTTTATAAAATCTTAAACTAATCTTGTACATCTTAAACACTAAAAAAGCATCTCTAACCGAGATGCTTTTTTACTAACTAACCAACCAACTGTAATGTTCTGTTTGAAGTAAATTAGTATTAAAACTACTAATTGAACATTACACTTTATAATAAGCAAGAGTCATGCCAAAATGAAATTTTACATTGTGATTTGGAAATACAATTTATTTTTATATCTTTATGATATCATTTTAATATCATTCTAATTTAAATATCATGAAAGAAGAAAAAATTATTGTCCCAACAAACGGCTATTTAATGCTCCTTGTTTTTTTTGTAATGTTTTTTGGTAGTATTGCAGCTATTGTTGCACTAGAGACACCTTGGTTTGGTCTGTCAATATTTGCAGCCATAGTGATTATGTTTGGCTTTATTATGGTACAGCCAAATGGATCTAGAGTACTGCTCCTATTTGGCGAATATAAAGGCACCGTAAAGAAAAATGGTTTCTATTGGGTAAATCCTTTCTATACTAAAAAGAAAATATCACTTAGAGCAAGTAATTTTGATAGCGAACGTCTTAAGGTAAACGACAAACTTGGTAATCCTGTAATGATAAGTACCATCTTGGTATGGCGTGTTGAGAACACCTACAATGCTGCATTTGATGTAGATAACTACGAAAACTTTGTGAGAGTGCAGACTGATGCCGCTGTTAGAAAATTAGCAAGTATGTATCCATACGACAATTTTGCAGATGAGGGTCATGACGAAGATATCACCTTACGCTCCAGTGTTAACGAAGTAAGTGAAGCCCTTGAGAAAGAAATAGAAGAACGTCTCTCCATTGCTGGCATTGAAGTCTTAGAAGCACGTATTGGTTACTTGGCGTATGCGCAAGAAATAGCAAATGCTATGCTAAAACGTCAGCAGGCCACAGCTATTGTTGCTGCCCGCCACAAAATTGTTGAAGGAGCCGTAAGTATGGTAGAAATGGCTATAGAGGAGTTAAATAAAAAAGAGGTGGTTAATTTAGATGAAGAACGTAAAGCTGCTATGGTGAGCAATTTAATGGTTGTACTATGCGGCGATAAAGATGCATCACCAGTTGTAAATACAGGAACTTTAAGTCATTAAAAATGAATAATAAGCAAATTTATAGTATTGCTATTGGTACTGCTCTTGGAAGTAGCATTGGTACAACTATAGGTGCCGTTATAGGCCAAGTAGCAATTGGCGTTGTTTATGGTTCCTTAGTAGGTATCATTATAGGCGTAGTTATTGCCATGATGGTATTTAAAGATTATGAAGATTAATATAACAAAACAAAGGATTATAAATGAAAGAGTATAAAGTTATACATCCAAAACTAGGTATAAGAAACCGTATACAGAAATACGAAGACGTATTGAATCAACATGCTCGGGAAGGTTGGGAAGTAAAACACATAGTTCCAAACTCTGCTATGGTGATTCTAGAACGCGATAAAAACAGATAATAAACACTATGAGTACTCATAGACCCAAAATAAAAATACCTTTTGAGCCTATTGATATAGCAATGGAGATGATCTCTGTTACTTTCCTTTTGCTTATGTGGCTTCATGTAATTGTAAATTATAGTGAATTACCTGATACAGTAGCTACTCACTTTAATTCAGCTGGAGTGCCTGATGATTATGGCAGTAAGTATTTCTTATGGTTTTTACCCATACTTTCAACCTTAATGTATTTAGGAATCTTTTGGATAAACCGATATCCTCATTTACATAATTATATGGCAAATATTACCGAAAAAAACGCTGTTGACTATTACAAACTAAGCACCAGAACACTTAGAATTGTGAATTTGTTCTGTGTCTTACTATTTGCCTATATATCATATAAAATAGTAAAAGGCGCAAAAGAAGAATTCACAGATCTAGGCTGGGGATTTATATATGTTGTTATTACAATTAGTATTATACTTCCAATAATATTAATTGGATATCAGCTAAAATTGAAAAAGAAATATAATGGCTAAGAAAAAAGCATTTGCATTGCGGATAAATGAAGATATGCTCAAAGCAATTGAGAAATGGGCCGCTGACGAATTTCGCAGTACCAATGGTCAAATAGAATGGATGCTAATGCAATATCTTAAAGAGAAAAAAAGAGCTCCAAAATCAAAAGATAAGGACGCCTAAATTCAGTTTGTTTAAACATTACTTTTTGTATTTTGCGTGTCTAAATCAGTGATATGGAAAATCAGCCACTTTTTACCAATGACGCTATAGTATTTGGACTCCTAATGATTGCATTAGGTTTTGTGTTTTATACAGAAGCTAAAACATCTGGATTCTGGGCAAAATTTTACCGCATAGTACCTGCACTACTTATGTGTTACTTGATTCCTGCCGTATTTAATAGTCTTGGGTTGGTTTCGGATGAATTATCTCAAACGTATTATGTAGCTAGTCGTTATTTCCTTCCTGCTTCTTTAGTATTATTAACGTTAAGTATAGACTTAAAAGCCATTTTTAATTTAGGCTGGAAAGCACTAATTATGTTCTTTACTGGCACAGCCGGTATTGTCATTGGCGGACCTATAGCCATTTTACTTATATCATCTTTTTCACCCGAAACTGTTGGTGGCGCCGGATTTGATGCCACATGGAGAGGATTGGCAACCTTAGCAGGGAGTTGGATCGGTGGTGGTGCCAATCAAGCTGCTATGCTAGAAATATATCAATACAATCAAGAATTATACGGCGGAATGGTTTTGGTTGATATTGTTGTAGCAAATATTTGGATGGCCATAATATTACTTGGAATTGGCAAACGTAAGAAGATTGATAATTGGCTTAAAGCAGATAATACCGCTATTGACGAATTGCAAGATAAAGTTCAGACCTTTAGCGATAAGATAACACGAAATCCTAAACTAGTAGACCATATGATGATTATAGCCATAGCCTTTGGTGCTGTGGGTATTGCGCATTTTGGTTCTGAACATATCTCAACATTCCTTAATTCTAATTTTGAAAGTGTTAGTGATCCTAAAAGTCCGTTATCATCATTTGGTAGTGGTTTCTTTTGGTTAATTACTATTGCAACTACTATTGGTGTTTTACTCTCTTTTACAAAAGCGAAAAATTATGAAGGCGCAGGAGCCAGCAAAATAGGTAGTGTATTTATCTACATTTTGGTAGCTACTATTGGTATGAAAATGGATCTAGGTAAGATATTTGAAAATCCAGGACTGTTGTTAATAGGATTGGTATGGATGGCCATCCACGCTGGTTTACTTATACTCGTTGCCAAACTTATTAAAGCACCTTACTTTTTCCTAGCGGTTGGAAGCCAGGCGAATGTTGGTGGTGCTGCTTCAGCCCCGGTTGTTGCCGCAGCCTTTCATCCATCGTTAGCAACTGTTGGTGCGTTATTAGCCGTTTTTGGTTATGTAGTTGGCACTTACGGCGCTTTACTCTGTGCAGAACTCATGAAAATTGCAGCTGCGGGTTAATACAAAGATTTTACTAATTCAAAATAATATTTAATTCAATCTATGAAGACTCCTAAATACTATATGTTATATATACTGATGCTTTTGCTAAGTTTCAATTGCTCAAAACCAGAAGCAAATTTCAGATTAACAGGAACCATTAAAGGATTAAAAAAAGGAAAGGTCTTTCTTCAAAAGCAGAATGATTCTGTACTGATAAAATTAGACTCCATGGATATTAAGGGTCAAGAGGTTTTTCAACTCAGTACTCATCTTGAAGAACCAGAATTACTCTATTTAAGCTGGTCTAAAAATGATACTGACGAGCAGTTTATTCCGTTTTTCGCAGCCCAAGGTGAAACAGTAATAAACACCACACTGACAAATTTTAATTTTGATGCCAAAATATCTGGCTCAGAGCAGCAAGCATTATTTGAGCAATACAACAATACCATATCAGAATTCAATAACCAAAATCTAGAATTGATTAAATCTAGTTTCTTGGCTCAAAAATCTAGTGACTCTATGGCTGTTGATTCTATAACAAAACGTTCTGAAAATCTAATGAAGCGTCAATACACTTACGCTATTAATTTTGCTCTGACACATAAGGATAGTGAAATTGCTCCTTTTCTAGCAGTTTATGAGATTCCTGATGCCAATATTAAATACCTAGACACCATTTATAAATCGCTCACACCAACTATAAAAAACTCCAAATACGGAAAAATACTCCAATTGGCCTTAGAAAATAGTGATAGCTCAGAAGTAAACTAATATATTTTAATGAAAAGGATAATTGTAGATTATCCCAGCTTGTTTATGCGTTCTATAAGGTCTCTTCCTTTAGACTCTAACTCTTCATTAATGGCTTTAAAATGTGTTTTTTTATCTTCTACCTTTCTATCGTTCACTTTTGCAATTAGAGAATCAAAAGTAGCAATAGCGTCATCTATTATAGCTTCACTTTCCTTAGTAGGTTTTGAGGTATTAGACAGTTCCCAAATGTACACTGCCTCTATAATGTCGCCTAAGACGTAATTTATATCTTTTTTTAGATCTCTTTTGTTTGCCATTGTTCTCTTTTTTAATTTGCTACAAATGTACTAAATCATTTAGTGCTGCTTCACATTTTTAAGCAGGATATTTAGACATGCACCTCTAATAGTTTTGCACCGTCAGATTTCAATGTATAGTCTTTTATTTCTGCTGGAAGAAGTAATGTTTCACCTTTTTTAAAATCTTCATTTCCATGCACTGTTAGTATTGAACCTTCTCCATCCACACAGATATAAATAATAAAAGAATCGTGATTATTTTGTTTGGTTAGAGTGTTATTGATATCAATGTAGTTCGTTGTAAAGTAAGGGCATGTCACCATTTCATTTGACACATTTTTATCTTTATTATAACTAACTCTAAAATTATCTGGCATGTCAAAACCGATAGCGTCAATGGCTAAGTCGTTGTGAAGTTCTCTTTCATTGCCTTGATCATCTACTCTATCCCAATCGTACACACGATAGGTAATATCACTTGTTTGTTGTATTTCGGCCAACATTACACCTGCACCAATAGCATGTACTCTGCCTACTTCTATAAAGTACGTATCGCCTTCTTTGACCTTTTCAAAATTTAGAATTTCTGTTAAGGATTTGTTCTCCAAATGTTTTAAGTAAATTTCTGGTGTGATCTTTTGATTGAAATCAACGATAAGGTTGGCGCCTTCGTCCGCCTGCATTACATACCACATTTCCGTCTTACCAAATGAGTTATGGCGTTCTTTTGCCAATGTATCGTTGGGATGTAATTGAATACTTAGATCTTCTTTGGCATCAATAAATTTTATCAGCAGTGGAAACTTATTGCCAAATCGATCGTAATTTTTTTGGCCTATAAGACTTGCTCCGTAATTCTCTAATAATTCCTTTAATGAAGTGCCTGCTAATGCCCCTTTTTTAACCACAGAGGTATCACCTTCAACATCACTAATCTCCCAACTTTCACCAACATTATTCAGTTCAGAGGATTTATTCAATACATTCTTCAATTTATCTCCGCCCCAGATCTTGTCTTTTAGAATTGGTTGAAATTTAAGAGGATATAAGTCTTTCACTATTATTTATTTTCCGGAATAGGTTACAAAATTTCTAGGTGTTTCATAGAGTGTGATCTCTAATTGAAACTTAGATTCTAATTTGGCTTTAAGTTTATTGTAGATAATCACCGCAATATTTTCAGCCGTAGGATTAAGGTCTTTAAACTCTGGCACTTCGACATTTAAATTCTTATGGTCAAAGGCATCTTCAACTTCAGATTTAATAAGGTCTTTTAATATTTTTACATCAATAACATATCCGGTCTCTGGATCTATTTCACCTGTTACACTGGCAATGAGCTCATAATTATGTCCGTGAAAATTTGGGTTATTGCACTTACCAAAGATGTCTTCATTCTTTTCAAATGTCCAATCTGGTCTATACAATCGATGTGCTGCGTTAAAATGGGCACGTCTATGAACTGTTACTTTCATTGCTCTACATTTATAAATTTATAAAACTTTTGAAAGATAATTTTAAACCATGCCGTATAATTATTTGGTTTGGCATTAATATCATCTTTTATTGCATCTAAAGACATCCATTTCCAATCTGCTACTTCGTCTTTATTAATTTTAGGCTCACCGTTATAAGTACCAACCATAATGTGGTCTAGCTCATGTTCTGTTAATCCGTTGTCAAATGGAGCCTTATATATAAATGAGGTTTTTTCTGTTAATGGCGTTACAAATCCCATTTCTTCCTGTAACCGTCTTTGGCCTGCTTCTATATTGCTTTCGCCTACGCGTTGGTGGCTGCAGCACGTATTTGTCCATAAACCGGGCGAATGATATTTGTGTAAAGCACGCTGTTGAAGCATCAGCTCATTGTTAGCATTGAAGATAAAAACAGAGAATGCTCTATGTAACACAGCTTTTTCATGAGCCTCTAACTTTGGCATTAAACCAATAGGATTATCATTTTCATCAACAAGAATAACTTTTTCTTCTTTCATGCCGTAAAAATACTATCTAATAACTTAAATTATATTAGCAAAATCATAAAAAA
>JABDIQ010000056.1 GCA_013003655.1 Winogradskyella sp.
TCCAACAACTAGATCAAAAAAACGAGGAACAGTTAGCTACCATTGAACATCAGTAGCAGTGTCTTAATTTCCTTTAATATACTTTGTGCGTCAATACCCTGACGTTGTTGAAGTTGTGCTACACTGCCATGATCTACAAAAGCATCGTCTATACCCATAATTACAATAGGTTGTGGATACAGGTGTTGGTTAGCAAATTCTAGCAATGCACTTCCTAAACCACCAATTTTAGTTCCATCTTCTACCGATATTATGGCTTGATAGCGATTAAATACAGTGTGTAGTAAATCGTTGTCTAGAGGTTTTAAAAAACGAATATCGTAATGGCCAATCGCATCCTTTTTGTTTAAATTTTCAAGAGCCAATTCAACATTTTTAGCAATACTCCCTATAGAGATAACAGCTATTTTATCGCCTTCTCGTAGACAAACACCTTTACCAATTTCTATGTCTTCAAAAGGCACTTTCCAATGGGTAGTAACACCTCTGCCTCTAGGATAACGAATAGCTATGGGCAGGTCTAATCCTTTTTGGGCAGTGTACATGATGTTTCTAAGATCAACCTCATTTCTGGGAGCAAAAATGATTAGGTTTGGAATGCATCGTAAATAGGCCAAATCAAACACGCCATGGTGTGTTGCGCCATCTTCACCAACAAGACCAGCCCTGTCCAAACAAAAAATTACAGGTAGTTTTTGTACGGCAACATCATGTATAACCTGGTCATAGGCACGCTGTAAAAATGTGGAGTAGATGTTACAAAAAACTACTAAACCCTGGGTAGTCATGCCAGCGGCTAAAGTTACCGCATGTTGTTCTGCAATACCCACATCAAAAGCACGCTCAGGGAGTTGTTGCATCATATATTTTAATGAACTTCCCGTAGGCATGGCTGGTGTTATACCTACAATCTTTTCATTTTGTGTCGCCAATTCTACGATGGTCTCACCAAAGACATCTTGGAATTTGGGAGGCAATTCACTGTCTTTAGACGTGATTAATTCGCCAGTTGAAGCGTTAAATTTCCCAGGCGCATGATATTTTACCTGATCTGCTTCCGCTTGTTTAAGACCTTTGCCTTTGGTTGTTATAACATGAAGTAAACGCGGGCCGTTTTGTTGCTTTAATTGTTCTAGAGTAGACAATAAAAGAGGGAGATCATGGCCATCAATAGGACCCGTATAGTTAAAGTTTAATGCTTCAAAAATATTATCCTGTTCAGGGATATTAGACTTTACATTTGTGAGATAGTTTTTTAAGGCTCCCACACTTGGATCAATTCCTATGGTGTTATCATTTAAAATGACCAATAGATTTGCATCTGTAACACCAGCATGATTTAGGCCTTCAAAAGCCATTCCGCTTGCAATTGAGGCATCTCCAATAACAGCAATATGTTG
>JABDIQ010000067.1 GCA_013003655.1 Winogradskyella sp.
CCTCGGACATAAGATTAGAGCTAGTTATTTCTTTTAAAGTGGCCAATGCTGCTGCTGCTATAACAGGATGTCCTCCAAATGTGGTAATGTGTCCCAATTTTGGTTGGTCCTTTAAGAGGCTCATTAATTGATGTGAGGCGGTAAATGCACCTATTGGCATACCACCTCCAAGACCTTTTCCTGTTACCAAAATATCTGGAATGCAGTTATAATTTTCAAAACCAAAAAGTTTTCCGGTTCGGCCTATTCCTGGTTGTATTTCATCTAGAATAAGCAGAGCACAAACCTCTTCACAACGCTTTTGTACTTTATTAAGATAATCATGTGTAGGCTCTATAAATCCTGCTCCTCCTTGAATTGTTTCTAGTATAACTGCTGCCGTTTTTGTTGTGATCTTTGATAGATCGTCTAGATTATTAAACTCAATAAATCTTACATCTGGCATCAATGGTCTAAATGCTTGTTTTCTTTCCTCATAGCCCATAATACTCAATGCACCAATTGTGCTTCCGTGATAGGCATGTCTTGCGGCAATGATCTCACTGCGCCCACTAGCTCTTTTGGCTAGTTTTATAGCCCCATCAATAGCTTCTGTACCCGAATTAGTGAGGTAAGTTGTTTGCAACTTTTCAGGTAAATACTGGGCTAATAACCTTGTTAATTCAATAGCCGGAGATTGAATGTACTCGCCATAAACCATTACGTGCATATACTTGTCTAGCTGATCTTTTATGGCATCGACCACTTTTAGGTGACGATGTCCTAAGCTACAAGCAGATACACCTGCTACAAAATCTAAAAAAGATTTACCTGAAGTATCAAAAATGTAAGATCCTTCAGCATGACTGATTTCCATGGCTAAAGGATGTGGAGTGGTTTGCGCCTGATATTTAAAAAAATCATCCTTCATACTGCAATCACTGTTCTTTTTTAGGATCTTTCTGTTTAGTTACTGATTTTGATATCTTCTTATTAGCATCACTAGCAATACTGGCTTTGTTTAATTGATTTGTGGTTTTAGACGATTTTGACCCCTTTAAGGTATCATTTGTCTTAAGGCGTTGCCTCATGGCATCATCCACAAATTCTTCTTGTGGTACATAATCCTTTAAGCCTTCAATTACAGGTAAGACTAGGGGCGGATCGTCTTTAAATAAATCTTCAACACTATTTGGTCGTTCTTCACCGCGCCAGTCAAAATCGCGCATTTTTTTGGCATTTTTTGGAAATTGTGATTCAGGAAACAACTCACCATCAATTTGTTGGATGAGTTTTATTTGGTCAATGGTATTATCTGAAATTTCAATGGCCAAACTTCCAGATTTAGATTTATTGATGCCCACAAGTTCATTTTCAGAATTTCGTGAGTAATAGATAACTTCAGCATTTTTAATAACATCCACATGATACAGTTCATTATCTCTAAAGAGTCCTATTAAACGTTGTCCTTTAATTTGATTATAACCGTCACTCAGAGTATCATCAGCAATTAAATAGGCGTTATTAAAGACTTTTAGGGAATCTAGTTTTTCAGTTTCAATATTTGATATAAGATGAATGGTGTCGCCTGTCATTTGATTGTCAACGTTCCATAATATTGGTTTTCGTTTTGTTGCAAAAGCATCTGTGGTACCGAAGCGAGAGAGATTGATCATTTGTGTTAATCCACTTTTATGATCTACGTGTACAGAATCTGCTTTGCCAGCGAGATCACTTTTATACAAGCGCACATTGTAATAAGCCCTTGTAATTCTATGCTCTGGTTTGCCTGTTACCATTAGCGTATCACTGTGCATATAGATAGAATCTTTTTCCTGTACAGTAATTGCCAACGCACGTTTGGTAATAAATACGGAGTCTTTATCTCTATACACTTCGGCATAATGACCTTTTACAATACTATTATTTAAAGTGTCTGTAACTGTAATGTTATTTGTTGCAGATGCAAAACTTCGATTTCTGTCAAAGTAAAGACTATCGCCTTCTACTTGTCTATTATCATAATCAATTTTAGCATTGCGTTGAAAATATCCAGTGTCATATTTAGTGTCATAAAATCCGCGCTCACAATAAATTTTACTTGTTTCTCCGGTTATAGTTGATGGGCCAAATAAATAGGCATAACCAGATTCTGTGAAATAATCTAGTCGTTCAGTATTAAGTGTATATTCTGGATTAACTAAAACAACGTCTTTTACAAACTGATATTTTTTAATATTTAAATAATATCTACCGATTTGACTTGTAATTGTTCCTGAGGAATCACGAACCACTTTGCCTTTACTCTTGTAGAATGCTTGTTGTTTTGTTCGGTCAAAATACAATGTATCTGTGGTTAATGTAGATTGTGGTTCTTTTAAAATCACATTTCCTCTAGCTGTTGCTAGCTCTGTTACACCGCTGTATTCTACGTAGTTTGCAGACATGTTAATAGTATCGCCTTGTTGCATGCGAACATTACTAAAGGCCTCAATAAAATCCTCTTTTTCGTAATAAATCGCTTTATCACACCACATATTAATGCCTTCATGCACAAAATGTACTTGTTGAGATTTATCTCTTAAAAAGATTTTTGCGCCGTTTTCAATATTAGGATCAGCATAACCAGTACCTGCATATTCAATTGTGATACGATTTTGCGAAAACGCTACAGCACTGAGTACAAATGCAATAAATAGTGATATGTAAAATTTTGATTTTAGCATTTCGATCATAGCTGAATAACAAGCTTTCGCTAAGAAAAGTATAGATTAATTTTTATTTAACACTGTACTTAAACGGAATTGCCAAGCTTATTTAGCCTTTCCTTACAATAGTTTGTTTACGATCTGGACCAACGGATACTACTGTTATTGGTAATTTTAATTCATTTTCTAAAAATGAAACGTAATCCATAAATTCTGTTGGCAGTTGAGATTCTTCTGTCATAGCTGTAAGATCTTCAGACCAACCTTTTAACTTGGTGTAAATTGGAGTTACGTTTTCTGCCTCAATATTGAATGGTAAATGCTTTATAGTTTCACCTTTGTAATTATAAGCCGTACATACTTCAAGGTTTTTAAATCCTGAAAGCACATCACCTTTCATCATTATTAATTGAGTTACGCCATTAACCTGACATGCGTATTTTAAGGCCACTAAGTCTAACCATCCACAGCGTCTTGGTCTACCTGTTGTGGCACCAAATTCATGACCCACTTTTGCCATGGTCTCTCCATTTTTATCAAACAATTCTGTTGGAAAAGGTCCTGAGCCGACTCGTGTGGTATAAGCCTTGAAAATACCAAATACTTCACCAATTTTGTTTGGAGCGATACCCAATCCAGTACAAGCACCAGCCGCAGTAGTATTCGATGAAGTTACGTATGGATAAGTACCGAAATCAATATCTAATAATGAGCCTTGAGCACCTTCGGCCAAAATGGTTTTGCCGTTGTCCTGTGCGGTATGTAGATATTCTTCAGAGTCTATAAATTTTAATTTTTTTAATGTTTCAATGGCATCAAAAAAGTCGGTCTCTAGTTCTTTTAGATCGTATTGAATATCTACGTTGTAAAACGCAATCATAGCTTCGTGCTTATCTGCTAAAGCTCTGTATTTATCTTTCCAATTTGAAAGTTCTATATCACCCACACGAATTCCATTTCTTCCTGTTTTATCCATGTAGGTTGGGCCAATACCTTTTAATGTAGATCCTATTTTTGCCTTGCCCTTAGATGCTTCACTTGCTGCATCCAACAGTCTGTGTGTAGGAAGAATAATGTGTGCTTTTCTAGATATAAATAGAGATTTGATGTAATCCACACCTTGCTCATCTAACTTTACTAATTCTTTTTTAAAAATAACAGGATCGATTACTACTCCATTACCTACAAGGTTTACTGTGTCTTTATGAAATATACCTGATGGAATTGTATGCAGCACATGTTTTTTACCATTAAAAACTAAAGTATGTCCTGCATTAGGGCCACCTTGAAAACGTGCAATAATATTATATTTTGAGGTAAATACATCAACAATTTTTCCTTTGCCTTCGTCTCCCCATTGTAATCCTAGTAGTAAGTCTACCGCCATTATAAAAGTTAATTAGATTTTTTACGATTACCGTAAAAATAAAGTGAATGATTAGTTATTTCTATGTCAAAAACTTCTTCGATGGTTTTCTTTATAGATTGAATGCGAGGATCACAAAATTCTATGACTTCTCCGGTGTCCTTTAAAATGACATGGTCGTGCTGTTTATCAAAATACGATTTTTCATAATGTGCTTGATTTTGACCAAATTGATGTTTCCTGACCAATGCACATTCTAATAACAATTCTATAGTATTGTATAAAGTTGCACGACTAACCCTGTAGTTCTTATTTTTCATTTTAATATACAACGATTCTATATCAAAATGTTCTTGACTGTCATAGATTTCTTGAAGTATAGCATAGCGCTCAGGCGTTTTTCTATGTCCTTTGTCTTCTAGAAATTGCGTAAAAACACGCTTTACGATTTCCTGATTACTTTCCTGGGTTGTTGCATTCATATTAGGCTGCAAATTTACACAAATTTATACTCTTGAAACCTTATCTATACCATTAATTTTTTTAAGGTTATCGATAAGTTTTTTTAACATGGTTTGATTTTTTACAACCACTGTAATCTTACCAGAAAACACACCATCGTCACTTGAAAAGCTAATACTCTTCATATTAACATGCATATTGGCCGAAATTACCTTGGTAATATCATTGACCAACCCCATGTTGTCAATGCCTGATAAAATGAGCTGCGAGGTAAATTCTTGCTGAGAAGAATCAATCCACTTGGCCTGCATAATTCTATAGGCGTAGTTAGATTGTAAACTAACGGCATTTGGACAATTGAATTTATGCACTTTTATACCTTCGTTGATGGTTAAAAATCCAAAAACCTTGTCTCCTGGAATAGGATTACAACAATTAGCTAAGGTATAATTAAGACGTTCTTCTTCTTTACCAAAAACAAGCATGTCGTACTTAGATGTAATTTCATCTTTATCAACATCTTTAGGAACTTCTGGTTTCCTGATTTTGTTTTTGATATAACTAACAAAGGCATTGCTGCGTGAGGAAGCGAAGGCTTTTAATTGTGTGTTATCAATTGTGCCTATACCAACTCTATAAAATAGATCTAAGGATGTATTTAATTTAAAATAGTTAACGAGCTCGTTTATGGATTTCTCGTTAAGTGTAATTTTTAATTGCTTTAACTTACGTCTTAGAATTTCCTTACCTTCTTCTGCAACATCTTTTTTATCAGCATTAAGTGCAGATTTAATTTT
>JABDIQ010000095.1 GCA_013003655.1 Winogradskyella sp.
ATGCCGTAACGTTGGTCCACATAGTATCTACCCATTGCGCCATATAGATTTTGATATGGGCGATACGGTCTTCATCTGTCTTTTTTCTAGACGTGTTAGTTCTATTAAAATACATGGTTTTCCCATCTTTTGTAAATACGGCATTACTCTCATGTGATGACGTATTTATGGCATCAGGAAATGGGGTAACATCAATGAGTTTGTTATTTTTAGTCAATGTAGCATGATAGAGATCTAGATAGGGAAGTTCATTCCAAGAATACGATGGGTTTTCTTGGTTTCTAGCCGAAGCAAAAGCAACTTTATTGTCTCCAAAGAAAGATAAACCAAAATCACTTTTAGAGTTTGAATTTTCAATTTGCTCTAGATCAAATGTATGTGGTGTCGTTTTTTCTGTATTCTCTATAAATTCTCTTGTATTGACTGGCGCATTGTAGTAACGTCTTAAATGAATATCTGCTTCGTCATAATTCTGAACACCTTTTAAGGCCTGAGCATATCGGAAATGATATTCTATGTCTATAGAGTCACCATATTCAATAAATAATTCTCTATACGTTTTTATCGCCTTTTGTAGACTGGAATTATAATAATAGCTGTCTGCAAGGTTTTGCAATACGTCTTGATTTCTTTCTTTATCTTCATAAAGCTCTGCTGCTTGCGTATAGGCACGCATCTCAAAAAGTTTATTGGCTCGTTTCGTATTGCTCTTTTGAGCAAATGACAAGTTACTTATGATTAATAAACTTGCGACTATGTATATATATTTTTTCATGTGTCCTTTGTATTAAGTTTAGAAGAATCTAGGTGAACGATCGTAACCTCCTTTAAGGCCAAACAGATCAACATCAAACAAAATAAATATCTCGTGTGAACCTGAATTATAATCTCCAAGGTTTGTTGTTGTATAATCGTAGGCATATCCAATTCTAAGGTCTGGACTTACTCTAAAATTAACCAATGCACTTATGGCATCACCTACTCTATATCCTAGACCAGCTTCCAATTTTTCGTTTATCAGGGCGTTTGCAGTAATATCGATAGCTAAAGGCGCACCTGAAACTGCCCTAGCCATAAAGGCAGGTTTCAATTTTACATTCTGGTTAATATCAAATACATATCCTCCAGTAAGAAAATAATGTGTGTTTTGTACTCCTGTTGCTCTAACACCGTTCTCGGTTTCAATATGTTTAGTGGTTAATAAATTAGGCGCAGAAAGTCCTAAGTAATAATTATCTGTAAAATAAAAAGCGCCCAGTCCTACATTAGGAAATGCTTTACTTATATTTTCATTAAATGCCACGTCAGAATTTGTGCCACCAGATTGAAGAACAAAGCCATCAAATGTGGTATCAAATAATGTTACACCTGCTTTTAGTCCTAGTGAAATCTTACTTTCTAAACCAACTTGTAGCACATATGCAAAATCAGCATACACGTTGTTTTCATTTACCACGTCTCCAATATTATCGTTTGTAAATGATATCCCTAGTTCAATTTTTTCATCAATAGGCGTATGTGCAAAGAAACTTGCTGTTTTTGGGGCTCCTTCAAGACCTACCCATTGTGTTCGGTAATGACCACCTATATTTAATATGCTCTCATCTGCAGTTGCATAAGCTGGGTTTATTACACTCATATTATACATGTACTGAGTAAATTGAGGATCTTGCTGTGCGCTGGCGTACAAGGACAATAACATTATACTTGTTAAGGCAGCTATTTTATGATATTTAGTTAATCGTTTCATCGTTATAAAATTTACGGTATCTATAAATTATCTGCTTAAGTATAAGCGTCCTTGTTTTGGTTTATTTATGCCATCATTAAAATTGAAAATGTAGAAATACACACCAACTGGTAAGTCTCCACTTCCTATGGTTCTTGATTGATTTGATTTACCATTAAATCGTGGCGTATTAGCATCTCCTTTATAAACTATATTTCCGTTTCGGTTAAAGATTTCTAACTGAAAGTTTGGATAGAGTATACTTAGGTTATCAACGTTGAAGGTGTCGTTAACACCATCACCATTAGGCGAGAAACCATCTGGTATAATAAGTTCTCCACATGATGTTAGATCTGGCGTTACTGGTAAACGCGTACTGCTTTCGCAACCTGTATTTAGGTCTACTAAGACAGCATAATACGTTTGCATATTCACTAGCAAACTACTACTAGATAAAGCTGAGTTACTCGTTTCGGAATCATACCACATTACGCTATAGGTGGTTGAATTGTAATTTATGTTGGTTGTTAGATCATTAATTGTTGGATCATCATTAATACACAATTCTTGATCTGTATCTATTTGTTCAGGAGTTGGAGAATCGTTAATTGAAACTACCAATGAGGAGCTCGTAGAAGATTCGCATCCCGAACTATTAGTTTGTGTTACGTAGTAATCTTCGCCGTCTATTAGTGCATCTGTAGCATTTGCCACAATGCTTAAACTAGCATCTTCGTACCAAGTTAACGTTCCTGATGCTGTAACAGAAGTATCTAGATCAGCAACAACAGGATCATTTGCCAAGCAAAATTGCGGATTAGGATCATTAACTATTGGTGCGGCACTATCTTCAACACTTACAGTTATTTGAGCACTAGCATCTGGTGAACATGGTGAAATTGCAGCTACGGTATAGGTATATACCCCTGGAGAATCTATCGATGGATCAAATTCACCTGTGTTACTAGTCAAGGCAGGCGACCATGTTCCTCCTAACTGCGCTGAATCTCCCAATAATGGATAAAGATCCGTAATACCATCTACTACGCATATAGTTACGGCGTTATCGTCTCCTGCGTTAGGTGCTTCTGTTACGGTAACTACGACCTCACTAGAAGTGACACCACATGCATTTACCAATGTATACGTATAAGTTCCTTCGGAATCTACTAGAGGATCAAACTCTCCTGTTCCACTAGCTAATGCTGGTGACCAAGTACCACCTGTATCTGCA
>JABDIQ010000097.1 GCA_013003655.1 Winogradskyella sp.
ACATAATCTACAATCATAGGAGTTACCTTCTCTCTTTTACTCCATTCTGGCTGTAAATATAGAATACAGTTTTTATTAACTTTTTCGGCCTGTTCTTCAGCAAATCGTAAATCGTCTTTATTATATACTATTACTTTTAGTTCATTTGCTTTCGCGTATATCTCCTCTGTTGGCAGTTTCATTTTTTTAGGTGAAAGACAGATCCAGTCCCAAATACCTGTTAACGTATAGGCACCTGAGGTTTCAATATGGGTTTGTAAGCCTTTATTTTTTAGTTGAGTAGTTAATGGACCCATATCCCATGTTAGCGGTTCTCCGCCAGTTACAACGATAGTGTTGCTATACTTTACAGCGTTATCAACTATCTTTTCGGTTTCTGTAGGTGGGTGTAACTCAGCAAGCCAACTTTCTTTAACATCGCACCAATGACAGCCCACATCGCATCCTCCTATTCTCACAAAGTAAGCAGCAGTACCCTTATGGTATCCTTCACCTTGGATCGTGTAGAACTCTTCCATAAGAGGTAAAAGCAGTCCTTTATCTATCAATTCTTGTCTTTCCCGTCGTGTCATAGCGTGCAAAGATAGCTTTTATAATGAAAAGTATACTTAATTACTATTTAACCGCAATTACATCAATTTCAATTAATGCTCCTCCTGCTAAGGCAGATGCAGCAAAAGTTGTTCGCGCAGGTTTATTAGGAAAATACTTCATGTAAACTGCATTGAACGCTTTGAAATGCTCAATATCTTTTAATATTACCGTGCACTTAACAACCTGATCTAAGGTTGAACCGTGAAACTCTAGTACATCTTCAATATTCTCTATGACCTTTGTGGTTTCTACCTTGATACCACCAGGTACTAACTTTCCTGTTTGATGATCTTTACCAATTTGTCCCGTTAAAAACAATAGATCTCCGAATTCTACGACGTCACTAAAAGGAGCGCCTAGTCTACTTTCTTCATGCGAAGCATGAAAAATAATTTTTTCACTTTCCGAATTACAAGATAAAAAAATAGAACAAAGTGTTAACGAGACCAAGAGTAAAAGAGTACGCTTCATTTTGTTAGGTTTTATACTTGACTAAAATTACATTATTTTTATGCAAAATTTTCAGAATGAATACCGATACTTTTTTTGAGGACATTAAGAACGGAAACACCTTCAAGGGTGATTATCTAACACTTGGATCTGCCATGTTAGATGGTAAAACCATTAAAAACGCTTATGTAAACGTACCGTTAAAGACCATGAATAGGCACGGCCTTATTGCTGGAGCAACAGGAACAGGAAAAACCAAAACGTTACAAGTATTGGCTGAGAATCTATCTGAAAAAGGTATTCCCGTATTGCTAATGGATATTAAAGGAGACCTAAGTGGATTGGCACAACCAAGCCCTGGACATCCTAAAATTGACGAGCGCCATGAAAGTATTGGGCTTCCTTTTACTCCTAAGTCGTTCCCAGTTGAAGTTATGACATTATCTGCCCAAAATGGTGTAAGATTAAGAGCTACGGTTAGTGAATTTGGTCCTGTTCTTATTTCTAGAATATTAGATGTTACGGAAACTCAAGCTGGGATTATATCGGTTATTTTTAAGTACTGTGATGATCACAAGCTTCCATTATTAGATTTAAAAGATTTTAAGAAAATATTGCAATACGCCACATCAGAAGGTAAAAAAGAATTTGAAGATTCATATGGACGAATTTCAACATCTTCAACAGGTGCCATCTTGAGAAAGTTAGTGGAATTAGAACAACAAGGCGGTGATTTATTCTTTGGAGAAAAGTCTTTTGAAACAAGTGATCTTTTACGAGTTGCAGATGATGGCAGAGGCTATATCAATATAATACGCCTTACAGATATACAAGACAAACCAAAGTTATTCTCTACATTCATGCTAAGCCTCTTAGCCGAAATCTACTCTACGTTTCCCGAACAAGGAGATAGCGGTAGACCAGAGTTAATAATGTTTATTGATGAAGCCCATTTAATATTTAATGAAGCTTCTAAAGCATTACTAAATCAAATAGAAAGTATTGTTAAACTTATACGAAGTAAAGGAGTAGGACTCTATTTTGTTACACAAAACCCAACTGATGTGCCAGAGGCTGTTTTAAGTCAGTTAGGGCTGAAAGTACAACATGCATTAAGAGCCTTTACTGCTAAAGACCGTAAGGCCATAAAACTTACAGCAGAAAATTATCCAGACACCAAATATTACGATACGGCTGAAGTACTAACCTCACTTGGTATTGGTGAAGCTTTAGTATCTGCATTGGACGAAAAAGGACGACCTACGCCATTGGCGGCAACGATGATGAGAGCACCAATGAGCAGAATGGACATCTTAACAGATGCCGAATTAAAAAGACTATTGAGTAATTCTAAAATGGTTGATAAATACAATGAAGAAATTGACCGTGATAGCGCTTACGAAATGCTCAACAAAAAAATAGAATTGGCCGAAGCTGAAGAAGCTAAAGAAAAAGCACGTAAAGAGAAGGAAGAACTTAAAAAGGCCGAAAGTAAATCTAGGAGTACAACAAGCAGACGACGTAGCAGACGTCAAAACCCAGTAGTTAAGGTATTGAGTAGTCCAACCGTTATTAGAAGTGTCTTAGGTATATTAACTAAAATGCTTAAATAATTTTACATGAAAAGATACCTCTTCATTCTACTATGCATTTCTGTTATAATTTATTCGTGCACTAAAGAAATAGACCCTTATTTGGTAACAAATAACCAAATAGGCCTATTAACAGACTCAACGCAAGTCAGAGATTTAGATCAGGCATTTCCTAATGATTCTATTTCAAGATTTATAGCCGGTGACGAATTTGCAGGCGATATTAATACTATCGATATATTTGATTCAACAGGAAAAAAACTTCTCAGTTTATCACCAGAAGTAGCATTAGATTCTACCTCGACCATAGAGACTGTAAGAATTATTGATGATCGATTTCACACTGAAAAAAACATTAATAGTTTAAGCACTTACAAAGATATAAGGCAAGCCTACTCTATTCGTAAAATTGATAATTTAATAAACTCGGTACTTATTAGTGTTAAAGAGCTCGATGTAACTTTTAGTATAGATAAAAAGGAATTACCGAGTAATATGAGGTTTGATTTGGATTTAAAGATTGAACCTATCATGATACCAGATAAAGCAAAGATCAAATTCTTTATGTTACACTGGTAAACCCTGAAAATTATGAAAAACGCTAAATCTAAATATACGATACAAAAAACACCTTTTGTGGTGCCTACCGATGACGGAAAAGTCATTAAAGAACATTTTGGATTAGCGAGTGACGGAAATGATAAGCTTAGTATAGCTCATATGATTGCACCTGCTGGTTGGAGTGAACCATTTCAAACTCCTGAATTTGATGAGTTTACATTTATCATTAAAGGTAAAAAACAATTCATAATAGACGATGAAGTTATAGTTCTAGAAAAAGGCCAGTCCATTAAGATTGAAAAGAACACTAGGGTTCAATATTCTAATCCCTTCACAGAACCTTGTGAATATTTGGCCATATGCACACCTGCATTTTCAATGGACCTTGTAAATAGAGAAGATTAATCAATGAGTAGTTTTATTGTAAAAACAATAGGAAATACGCTAAACGCTACTAGTTTAGTATCGTCCAGATATGCGTCAAGAAAAGCGTTAAATTTATTTGCTTCACCTAGAAAAGGACGATACAACGAAGCACAGTTACGCATTGTTAATTCTGCTAAAAGAAAGGATTTAAAGTATGAGAATTTAAATATAGCAACCTACAACTGGAAGGGTTCTGGACCAACCGTTCTACTCGCTCATGGCTGGGAGAGTAATGCGTCTCGATGGGATTATTTTTTAAATGAACTTAGATCTAAGGATTATAATATTGTTACACTTGATGCTCCCGCACACGGAAATTCAGACGGCAAACAATTTAACGCATTGTTATATGCTCAGTTTATGGGTGTCGTTGCAAAAGATTTTTCTCCACAAGTAATAATTGGTCATTCAGTTGGTGGTATGTCTGCTGTGTTTTGCCAGTATTATCAAGAATTAGACACTACTAAAAAACTTATACTCTTGGGCGCACCTGCCCACTTCACAGGCGTCTTTTCAAGATACAAATCAATGATGGGTTATAATTCTAAAATTTCAAATGGATTAGATGACTTGGTCAAGGAGCACTTTGGCAAGCCTGTAGACTATTTTTCGGCAGCCAATTTTGCTAAATCAATCGAAACCAGCACGTTAATAATTCATGATACAAACGACAGAATTATTCCTTATGAAGATGCGTTGCTATTTGAAAATAGATTTAAAAGTGCACAGCTTATGACAACCACAGGATTGGGTCATGGACTAAAAAGCCGTGATATAAACAACGCTATTCTAAAATTTATTGAACAGTCTTAAATATAACCGTATGTCTGATTCTTTAACAAGATTAAATAAATACTTAAGTGAGGCTGGATACTGCTCACGACGAGAAGCGGACAGACTCATTGAAGCCGGACGTGTAACCATAAACAATGTGATACCCGAAATGGGAACAAAAGTAGGCAGCGATGATGTGGTAAAAGTTGATGGAGAGTTAATAAAGAACAGAAAACAAGATTTTGTTTACTTGGCATTCAATAAGCCTGTAGGTATTGTATGCACTACAGATACCAAAGTTGAAAAAGACAACATTATTGATTTTATAAATTATCCGAAACGTATTTTCCCTATAGGCAGATTAGACAAAGCCAGTGAAGGGTTAATTCTGTTAACCGATGATGGAGATATTGTAAATAAAATACTTCGCGCTAGCAACAATCATGAAAAGGAATATATAGTGACCGTTGACAAACCCATATCACAAACATTTGTAGAGCGTATGGCTGGTGGTATTTATATTGAAGAATTAGGCAAACGCACTAAAAAATGCGAGGTTAAAAAATTAGACCGAAACACCTTTAGCATCATCTTAACACAAGGATTGAACAGGCAAATACGACGCATGTGCGAGTATTTAAACTACAATGTTTTAACCTTAAAGCGGGTGAGAATAATGAATATTAAGCTAGATACAGCCGTTGGCCATTATCGTGATTTAACCAAAGACGAGTTTAAAAAGCTTAGCGAATTAATAAGCGCATCAAAGAAAACTTATCAACCCAACTCAAGAACTTCTAGAAAAGATAGACGTTAATTAAATCCTAATTAACAAGGTGTATTGAGAGTTAACTTTTTAACTTTAAAAGAACTAACTTAATCA
>JABDIQ010000100.1 GCA_013003655.1 Winogradskyella sp.
TATTATTCTTATTCCTTAAGAGTAAAACAAACCAAGACTTTGAGCAAAGTTGTATTAAAAATATAAATTAAGCAATATCTTTGCACAATCTTTAAAATAGCATATGATTGCAAAATCCGTGAAAACAAAGACCTCTCTTAACACAATTGAAGAAGCCATAAATGATATTAGAAATGGTAAGGTTATTATTGTTGTTGATGATGAGAATAGAGAGAACGAAGGTGATTTTATCGCAGCTGCGGAAGCCGTAACTCCCGAAATGATTAATTTTATGGCCATGCACGGTAGAGGTCTTATCTGCGCACCTTTAACTGAGGACCGCTGCAAAGATTTAGACCTTACAATGATGGTGCAAAACAACACCGTATTGCATCATACCCAATTTACAGTTTCGGTAGACTTAATAGGTCATGGATGTACTACTGGTATTTCGGTGCATGACAGAGCAAAGACTATCAATGCACTAGTAGATGAAGATACTAAACCTCAAGATTTAGGACGTCCAGGGCATATCTTTCCTTTAAAAGCAAAAAATGGTGGTGTTTTAAGACGAACTGGCCATACTGAAGCTGCAGTTGACTTAGCACGATTAGCTGGGTTTAAACCTGCTGGTATTTTGGTAGAAATTTTGAATGAAGACGGAACCATGGCTCGTCTTCCACAATTATTAGAAGTTGCCAAAAAATTCGATCTTAAAATTATATCAATCGAAGATCTTGTGGCGTACAGAATGGAGCACGATTCTTTGATTGAAAAGAAAGAAGATTTTGATATTGAAACCCGTTTTGGACGGTTTAGGCTTAGAGCGTATATGCAAACCACTAACGACCAAGTACATATTGCTTTAACTAAAGGTGAGTGGAAAACAAATGAAGCTGTTTTAACCAGAGTAAATGCAACTTTAGTCAACAATGATATCCTAGGAACGCTTACAAATAATGCCGATAAGAAACTAGATGATATGTTTAACGTTATCAATGAAACAGGTAAAGGCGCAATCATCTTTATAAATCAGCAAGCACAATCCATGAATCTACTTAAAAGACTCTCAATTTTAAAAGAGAATCAAAAAGTTGGCGAGATAGTTAAAGCACCTCGTATAGATATGGACGCAAGAGATTTTGGTATCGGTGCGCAAATACTACACGATCTAAAAATTAGAAAATTAATTTTAATGTCTAATAGTGAGCAAACCAAACGTGTAGGAATGATTGGTTACGGATTAGAAATTACAGACTACGTTAATTACTAGAATTATAAATTTTTCTCAATGATTTCGCGCATTTTTTTAGCGCGTTGATGAGCCTCATCTTCTGTCCAAGTCAACTTTATTAAGCAAGATAGATTTCTACCTATAAAGTGATCAGATTGCGCAAAATCCCTCGTATTTAGTTCGCTCAATGTATTTCTAATTTCGGTGGACAATGGATATAAAGATTTAGATTCTTTTAAATGCTTCCAGCGTCGTACATAATGCCAATTATTATCAAAATAATGAAAGCAAGCATCTATACCATTCGCTTTAAATTGTTGCGACACATTGCGCGCTATGTCCAGGTTAGGTAAATAAAAGTTTAAAAAGGCGTAACTCTCTACACCGCCTTCTGGCACTCTTCTAAAAGTAACGTCTTTGACATTTGCAAGTTCCTTCCTGAGTATTGAATAATTCTTCTTCTGGATGTCTATAAATTCTTTCAAGCGCTTAACCTGAGCTAAGCCAACTGCAGCATTAAGTTCTGAAATTCTAAAATTATAGCCCAAAAACGGATGGCTTTCGGCGCCTCTATCCTTTCCAATATGATCGTGACCATGATCGGAAAAATGATCAGCTCTTATATAATAATCCTTATTGTTTGTTACAATAGCGCCACCTTCACCACAGGTAATCGTTTTCACATAATCAAAAGAAAAACACCCAACATCTGCTATTGTTCCTAGTGATTTGTTTTTGTAACTACCTCCAATAGCTTGGCATGCATCTTCAATAAAAATGAGATTGTGTTTGGTGCAAATTGTTTTTAAGCGCTCCATATCACCCATACTTCCGCACATTTGCACTACCATGACCGCTTTAGTTTTTTCAGTGATTGCATTTTCAACTGCAACCGGATCTAAGGTTAAAGTATCATCAATATCTACTAAAACAGGTACAGCACCTAACATTAAAACGGCTTCAAAGCTTGCTACAAAAGTAAATGTGGGCATTATAACCTCATCTCCTGCTCCAACACCTGCTACTGCTAATGCTGTTGTTACGGCAGCTGTGCCACTAGAAACTAGTTGAGCATATGACACATTTAGTGTTTTGCATAACTCGTGTTCTAACTGATTTGCTTTCCAGTGTCCATTTCGCATGGCATCAAAACCATAGCGCATTAAAACACCATTTTCTAAAACATCATTTACTTGGGCTTTTTCTAGCTCACCAAACATTTCAAATCCTGGCATATTGAATTTATGTGTTTAAATTATAATAACTACGGAATCGCTTATTGGTGACTCAAATACTAGTTTAAGTCTTCATAATTTTCCATTTTCATAGCCGCACAAAGATACGCTTTATAGGATAAACCTTGCCTATGAGGTTAGATTTCTATAACGGTTTCACTTAGTGGTTTCCGCACTTTTTCGAGTTTGGCAAACATATCATCTTCTGCTCTATAACCAACTGGTAATAATAAAACCGATCTTAACCCAAGCTTTCCAAGTCCTATTTGGTCATCTACATTTTCTGGAATAAATCCTTCCATTGGACAACTATCTATATCCTCAGCTGCACAGACCGTCATTAAATTTCCTAATGCAATATAAGCTTGGTTAGTACTCCAAATATGTAATTCTGTTTTAGACATAGCCTTCACTGTTTTCTTGAGCTGCTCTTTATAAGGATCTAGAATAGCATCACTAGTATTTCTAATCTCTTGAACATTTTCAAAATGACTCTCAACATCACTACTACCAATAGTATCTTGAATACATACAACTAAAAGATGAGATGCATCTACTACTTGACGCTGTCCGTACGAAACTGGCACTAACGTTTCCCTTATAGTTTTATCTTCTATAATTACAAGTTTTAAGGTTTGTAACCCATAAGACAATGCTGTTAAATTAAAGGCTTCCTTTAGGATGGTTAATTTACTATCAGAAATCTTTTTGCGACTGTCAAATTTTTTTGTGGCATATCGCCATTTAAGTTTCTCAATTATATTCATAGTAGTTACAATTCTTTTTCATTACAATATAAAACAAAAGTGCTTTACCAAAATATGATTGATAAAGCACTTTTTTGCGGAGAAAGAGGGATTCGAACCCCCGGAGGTGTGACCCTCAACAGTTTTCAAGACTGCCGCATTCGACCACT
>JABDIQ010000144.1 GCA_013003655.1 Winogradskyella sp.
ATAATTTAATTAAGAAATCTGTGGATGATTTTTCAGGCAATGAACCACCTATGTTATTGAACTATCAATTTTATTCTGGCTATATTATTAAGAGCAATCAAAACAGAAATATAGAATTTGAACCATCTGTATTCTTTCAATTATTTGATAGTGACAACCGTTCTAGTACAGACATTAATTTTAAATACCGAAAGTTCAACAGAGATGGTGATTATTATTGGATTGGAGGTTCTTATAGGTTTTTAAATGATCAGTTTTTTAATCCGTTAAATATTGGTCCAATGGCTGGTATAATGAAGAACAGAATTTACTTTGCGTATTCTTACCAATTAACAATAAATGATCTTTCTGGATATAATTCTGGTACGCATATGATTACCATAGGTTTAGACTTTTTGCAAGGCGCAAGTAATTGTCCGTGTACAAAAGGTACTTCTCAGAGTTATTATAGACTTTAGAATATAAGGCTTATTTAACCAGAAAAGAATTGGTTATCTTTGCTTTACAATTTCAATAAATGAATCTTTCGTTAGTAGGCAGCATTTTCTCGGGTGTTGTTTTTTTATTCTACGGTATCAATTGTTTTAGAAGCGAATTCCTTAAATCTGAATTTGTGCGATTTGGATTGGCAAATTTTAGAAAGCTTACAGGTGCGTTACAAATACTTGGTGGTAGTGCCCTACTCCTAGGACTTTATACGTCGAATCTTTTAGCATTTTTGGCTGCTACTGGTCTAAGTTTATTAATGGCTTTAGGATTTGCTTTAAGGCTAAAACTTAAAGATAGTTTTATTGAAACCGCTCCTTCTCTATTATTAGCTATGCTTAATGCTTATTTAGCTTGGACTTATTGGCAAATTTTATAAGTTTTCTTAAAGGAAATGTATCAGCATACATAATACAAAAAATAATGCCGCAGGAAATGATTTTTTAAGAGGATCATTGATTCTGAAATGCATGATAATTGAACCTAAAAGCAATACTGCAAGGGATACCGCTGGAAAATGTTCAACACTAGGATACCAAATTGATACTAATAAAAAGATGGCAAAACCAACTTTTAAAGTGCCTACAAAGTAAAACATCCAGGTACTTAAACCATAGACTTTAAATTCATCTGCAAGTGTTTTGGCATCTCCACCACGCCATGGTGTTTCTTTTTTTGGTTGAACGAGCCAAACATTAAGCAAGCTCAAACCTACAATTAGCTTTAGTGCAATAATTACGTATTCCATTCTGATTAAATTCGTTGGTTAGAAGTTAGATGACAATTTAAATATAATTATTGAATTTATATAATCATTGTCGTAATGGTATACTATGCGTATAAATATTTATATCTTTAGTATAACCAACCAATTTATTACACTGTGCATCATAGAGGGATACTTTTGATCTACTTTAGGGTATTATGCTTTTATTTATCAATTAAACGCGGCTATACATTAGTAAAATCTGTCGTAATTCTAATACTATTTAGTTTTTTCAACTTAAATGCACAAACTCAACAGCATCTTATCTTTAATGCTGATGACGGTTTAGAGATAGACATGATCCGTGCCATAAATTTTGATAATGATGGGTTTTTGTGGCTATCAGGTGAAAACTTAGACATTAGGAAGATCGTTTTAACGAATAAAAATTTAGTTCTACAACGTTTTGATGGTAATGCGTTTGACAGTGTAGAATTACCGCATTTTAAGGAACGTATATTAATTGTAAATCAAATTCATAAACGACAAGACGGCACGTTTATCATTAGAGCAGAATTAGATAGAGATACCCATAAATATATCTTTCTTCATTTTGACCCTTCTACAACAAAGTTTCAACCAATTAAATTTCTAGGAAGTGTTAATAATCCCACGAACTTGTCGAAACTATTTTCATACCATGGTGAGGATTATTTTTTACTTCAGAATAGCACAAATATAACAGTTTGTAAACTGAATAAAAACTTAAGTATTACACCCTTATTTAGCTATAAAACAGGGCGTTATATAGTGGATGTATTTGCAAGAATCGTTCCTCTTAAAGATTATGTAATTATTAGTGAAAATCAAGATGATATTAAAATATTTAATTGGGATGGACAGCTACTAAAATCATTTGAACACTTAAGAACGAAGATTAAAGAAGAATCCTATTTGTGGATAGATGAAGTCTTATACAAGGACGATAAAATGTATCTTTTCTTTTATGACGAAGCTCAACTGTACATATTTAATGAATCTGAGTTAGCATTTGAAAAATCCTCCGAAAATAGCATATTACAAAGTCAGAATTTAAAACTCTTAAATGACGAAATAGGTCATCATCTAATTGTTTCTGAAAATGAGAAAATAATAAACCTACTCAAAATCGAAGATGGCAATCTTAAAATTGTAGTAGATAATTTACAGGTTGAAAATTTTAATGGAACCACTATAGCCTCACGCAATCTTAATGAAGAACTTTGGATAGGTAGCGATAAAAATGAACTGCATTACATAAAACTGCCGACTAATGATATAAAAACATATTTGGGTGATAGAAGCTTACGAGCATTAACTTCAATTAACGATAACGAAATTTTAGCAGCCACTGAAAATGATGGGTGGCACAAAGTTAATCTCAATACACATCAAGTAACATATTTTAAAGCAAATTCTAATAGTAATTATGGAAAACCATATTCCACCAGAAATTTTGTTAAAATCAATGATCAACTATGGGCAAGTGATGATAATAAGTTTTGTGTCGTGGACATTCAGACAGAAAAATTGAAACATTACGAGGGAAACGAATTCATTGTGAGTTATGAAAAGTTTAATGATTCAATACTAGTGTTTTCGAATACAATTGGTCAACTCAATACTTTTAATGTTAAGGATAAATCGTTTGAGGTACTGCTTGATACTGATTCGTTATATCTATATGATGTTTCTACTGATAAAAATATCGTTTTAGCGAGTACCGATAAAGGAGTCTTAGCATATGATTTTAAATCGAAGCAATCAAAATTATATACCAAAGACGATGGGTTGTCTGACGATTTCTACCTAATGACAGATTATGACCCAGAATTAGGGTTTTTAGTGGGCTCACGGTCTGGATTTATAGAATCTTTTAATTCATTGGAAGAAACATTTAAAACTATATATAATGATGATTTAAACGCCGGAATAGCTACGATAGTGCCTTATAACAATAAACTGTGGATTAGCACCTTTAACGGGCTCGTTTATTTTGACAAGGAAAATTCTACAAGCGTACGGTTCTCTAAAAAAGATGGCCTTAGCGATAATGAAGCTAACCGATATAGTGCTTTGAAAACAAAAGAAGGTATAGTCGTTGGCTCCTTAAATGGATTAAATTATTTTAAACCTGAATCACTAGTGAAAGTGGATGAAAGTTCTGAGCTGATCATAACTAAAACAAAACAATACGATAAGAATCTTAACCAGTTTTACACACAACTCAATAAACAGCAATTAAATTCTGGGAGCACCTTTGTCTTACCTGCAGAAAATAGATCATTTGAGCTTTATTTTGCGCTAAACAATCACTCGTTAAGTAAAGATTATAACTACAGGTATAGAATAAACAATAGTGAATGGGTAGATTTAAAAGATGAGTCTAACTTAAGATTTCCTAGTATAGCACCAGGAGAATATAATCTAGAAATAGAAGCATTAAATTTTGCTAAAAAACAAATTTCAAAACCACTTGTTGTAACTATTAAAGCAAACAATTTTTTTTATAAAACACTGTGGTTCTATATTGCCATATCACTTCTCATTATTTTAATTCTGCTATACATAATCAATCAAGCACGTTTACGTAGAAAATTACAAGAAGAGTATTCTAGTAATCTTTTGATATCTCAAGAAGAAGAGCGAAACCGTATTGCCAAAGAACTGCACGATAGTGTTGGGCAACAACTAACATTGATTAAACGTAAAGCTCAAAACAAAGACCAAAAAGATATCTCAGAGCTTACACACAATGCTTTAGAAGATGTGAGAAGCATTTCTAGAGGACTTTATCCAGCCTTATTAAAACAATTAGGTTTATCTGAAAGCATTGAACATCTCGTGCATGAGTTTGATGAAAGTAACGAGATTTTCTTCTCCGTAAGCGTTGACGATATAGACGCCTATTTTAATGAGTCAGAAAGCTTAAACATATATAGATTTATACAAGAAACACTCACTAATATTAGTAAACATGCTAAGGCTAATTCAGTATCAGTTAATCTCTCTACAACAAATAAGATGCTTATATTATCCATTAAAGATGATGGTATTGGATTTCAATTATCAAACAAATTAAAGTTTAATAGCTTAGGATTAAAAACATTAAACGAACGTATTCGTATATTAAAAGGCGATTTATTTATAGAGAGCAGAATTGGTTCTGGAACAGAAATTAAAGCAGAAATACCGCTAAAGAATGAATAACAACATTTCAATTTTAGTAGCAGACGATCATCCCCTGTTGTTAAAAGGGTTAATCAACGAACTCACTGAGCAAAACTACAACGTGTTAGAAGGTGCCGAGAATGGAGCTAAAGCATTAGAGATCATAGTTTCGCATCAACCAGACTTGGCAATATTAGATATTAGCATGCCGCTTTTAACAGGATTTGAAGTCATTAAAAAAAGTAAAGAAGCCAATTTAAACACCAAATTCATCATCTTAACTTCTTATAAAGAAAAGGGTTTTATCATGAAAGCTCAAAAATTGAATATCTCAGGTTATTTATTAAAAGATGAGCCGTTTTCTGAAGTAAAACGATGCATCACGGCGGTCTTAAAGGGAGATCACTACTTTAGTAAACATTTTGATGACATTCTTGAAAATGAAATATCACCAGAATTAAAACGCATAAAGTTTCTGTCACCTTCCGAGCGCACTATTATAAGACTTATTTCTCAAGAGAAAACCTCTAAAGAGATTGCGGAGCAGCTTTCCATCTCCTATAGAACTGTTCAAAAACACAGGACAAATATCATTGGTAAATTAGATCTTTCTTCAGACACAGATGCACTTTCTAAATGGGTGTTAGATAATAAAGACCTTATTCTTTCCATATAGACCAATTACGTAGTGCTACGTAGTATTGAACAGAAGTACGTATAGGTTTCACTGTTTGTACGTACTAATTTTATTCTCGAATTAATCAATAAAGTACTACGTCATGAAAAAATTACTAACAGGAATTCTTGCTCTAGGATTAGTATCAACTCTAATTGCACAAGACAAGACCGTACAAGCAGACCTTTCTGCAATGAACCAGCCAATTGAATTATTAAAGTCTAATAATTCAAAATACTTAAAGCATGTTAATCATGAGGAAGCTCCTAAAATAGCAGTGAAATTGCAACATTTGGTTGCTACCTATGATATTAAGACCAATGCACTTTACAACCCTAACAGGACTAAGTCTTATGAGGTTATTTTTGAAGAATCTAATAATAGAATCGTTGCTACTTATGATAATGACGGCAAGCTTATCAATACCGTAGAGGAGTTCAACAACATGAGATTGCCGTATAAACTAACTAAAGAAATTTCAAAGCAGTATCCGCAATGGCAATTTTTAGATAACAAGCAGATTGTTGAATACGATTCAAACAGTGGCGCTTTTCAAACGTATTCTATAAAAATTAAAAAAGATGGTGTTATTAAAGAATTAAAGTTTCAATTGGTAAACAAGCCAAAGACTAACTACCTAGCCATCAATTAAAATAAATAACTACTGAAATAGAGAATTAGTAAGTTATTTTACAAAGTCAGCCGCATGAGGCTGACTTTTTTACTATAAATACTCTGACGTTAATTCCTCTACGACCAAGCCATCCTCTAGACTCATTATAACGCCTTGAGCTGCACGCTCTCCAGACATCATTGCGGCGTTTAATGATCCATTTAATAAGTGATCGCCTGCTAAAAATATTGTTGATTTTAACTGCGTTTCTGTTGGTGATAATGAGTAGTTTAAGCGTTTTAAATCTGGTAAGGCTTGTTTTATTTGATATTGTTTTATGAACCGCCTCGCATCAATATTACAATACGTTTTAAGTTCATTTGTTACCTGTTCCACAAGTTGAGATTTATTAAAATCATGATCTTTAACTATGGTTACAGATAATAGCTCATGGTCACCCCTATGTTTTGTGTCTAAACTGTGGTGATAAAAGATATTATTGATGAGGCTTTCTTCATTAGCAATAAGTCCGATGAGTGGTTGACGAATTGATCTTGAATCTAATTCAAAATACAGGTTATAACACGATTTCCATTTAATAGTCTGACCATTAAGATTAGAAATTAAATGATCTGCAGGCGTAGCAACTATACAAAATTGCGTATCTATGATCTCATCATTCTCTAATATAATGGCATTATCTTTTACCTGCTTTACTTTTGTATTATACCGTATTTCGGTGTGTTCTAATTTTGATTTCAATTGATTTGAAAGTTCGCCTATGCCTGCTTTGGGCAAGGTGGCATGCCCTTCGCCAAACATCTTATAGACAAACTCAAACATTCTACTTGACGTTTTAAGCTCTGGTTCTAAAAAAATACCTGCAAAAAATGGTTTAAAAAAGTTTGTAATGATAGACTCTGAAAACCCTTTAGATTTTAAATATTGTAAAGTGGTAACCTCTTCAGATTCAAAGATTGATTCTATTGATTTCTTTTTTAAATCTGTATTTAATTTAAGAACCTTTAGTTTGTCCTTTATAGTGCCTACTGGCGATGTTAGTGTTGGCCAAAGCAAACTGATATTGCGCAACGGATCGCCAATGGTTTGTGTTTTACCATCTTTATAAATAATAGCTCCTGGCAAAAACGATTGAAGATCTAATGCTTTAAAATCGAGGTATTCCTGAGCCTTCGGATAAGCATCTAAAAGCACTTGAAACCCATGATCTAATTGATACCCATCAACGAGGTCTGTTTTTACTCTTCCACCTACTCTATCCGTGGCTTCTAGTATAATTGGTCTATAACCATTACGTTCTAAATTAATCGCAGCAGTAAGTCCGCTAACACCTGCACCAACGATATAAATTTTATAAGACTTTCTCTCCATTAAATTTTTTCAATTGTGCTTACTAAGCCAGAATAGGTAATGCTGTTTCTCTTATTAGAGGCTACATGAACTCTAGCATAACTGTTGCTATTAATTTTTAAAGTAACCTTATAATTTTCATTGCTTTGGCGCACGTTAAAATTGATCTCAATATGACGCTCTTCATCATGATATTTCACGTCGTACGCATCAATAGGACCATCAAAATTAATACCTGGACTGCCACCACTAGCAAACTGTCGAGTACCACGAAACGGTAGCTGAGCCGTAGCAGAATTTTCACTAATGGTCAGTTTATTCATATTACCTATAAGGCTTACTCTATTCGTTCCTAGAGGATACATCCAGTCACCCTGAAATTCGTAATTTCCAGAGTCAATCAATGCTTTAAGTTGACTGTAATTACTGGCTTCTGTAGAGTCTTTTTTAAATTGTTTTATGGCTTTTTTGTTCTGAGAAACACCAACAGACCAAACACCAACACAGACTAAAGCAATAATAAATTGTTTCATACTATTTTATTTTGGTTCTAATAAATTATTTATGCGTTCAATACAGTCTCTATAATGAAACTTTGTAATTGTATTGACTGGTCGGTTTACTGCTGTTCCTAATGTGCGTTTTAAGGTGTTAAGCTCTCCTCTTACTAATGCTCTAATATCAGACTGGTTAACATTAAAGTATTGTCTGCTGCGTTCAGGATTTAAGTCCTCAGTCATTAAATAGACCATTCTATCTAAATACGCACGTTGCAAGTTTCGTCTGAAGACGGAAACATTTGTAGTTCTATTGGCTTCACTCCACAAACCATTTCTAAGCTTTGATAACAGATCATAAGCTGAAAAATTATCAGGATTTAAGGCATTATGGTCGATGAGGCGTCCTAAGCGTTCAAAATCCATTAAATTGTTTAGATGACGCACCTGTAATCGTCTTAATCGTTCTGTATAACCAGCGTAATCTATATTTTGAAGAATTGATTTATCTATCAACCATTCTGGAGTAGCAAACGCATTTTCATGCAACCACACTAAGGCATCATTTTGATAATCCTTATCTACTGGGCTATAAACACTACCCTCCTGCTCAGGTGTTTTTGTATATTCAAAAACGCCACCTACATGAGTAACCACATGACCTACGTAGCGGCTCCAAACACCCAATAGCTCACCGTATAGCTCTTCTAAATCGTCATAATCGTTGGTAACACTACTGGTCCAATCGGGTAAGTTACTAGCGACATACTTAAGGTTGCTTAATCCGTATGTACTAGCCTTAATGCTGTTATTGCCTATATCCTCAGTTTGAGAGGAAGGATCGAATCTGCTGCCTTGTCTACCGAAGCGATAAATTGGGTCACCTTGTTTCTCCATGATCCAATTGTTCAGAATATCTCTTTCATCTTCAGGACTTTTGGCTGATGGTATATATCTGTAACCAAAATTTATAGCGTAATTATCATAAGGACCTAATTGTCTTATAAACCTGATATTTTCATCTCCTGGCTGTGCTATGTAGTTGTAACGAGCATAGTCCATGATAGTAGCTGCTATACCATTTTTCTGGGTAAAATCACCATCACGATAGCTCTCAACATCGTACGCATAGCTAGCTGCCATATTGTGCGGTAATCCTAAGGTATGCCCTACTTCATGTGCTATCACCATTTTCATCATTTCTCCAATCTCTTCGTCTGGCGTGTTTAATGTTCTAGCCGACGGATTTGCCGCTCCTGTTTCTAATAGATATCTATTTCGGTATGAGCGTAAGTGGTTATGATACCAGATGATATCACTCTCAATAATTTCACCGCTTCTCGGATCGGAAACACTTGGCCCTGTTGCATTTCGTGTGGTACTTGCCACATATCTGATCACGGAATACCTAATATCTTCAGGACTAAAATCTGGATCTTCTTCTTTGGTAGGTGGATCTTTAGCCACTATGGCATTTTTAAACCCAGCGGCTTCAAATGCTTTTTGCCATAGCTCGACACCCTCCTTAAAATAGCGTCTAAATTTCGTAGGCGTTGCAGGATCTATATAGTAAACAATTGGTTTTATTGGCTCTACCAATTCGCCTCTGCTATAAGCATTTACATCCTTTGGAACTAATCGCCAACGTCTTATGTAAGTCTTTCTATCTGCTTTTAGTTCGTCACTGCTATAGTCATATTTACTGAGTGTAAACCAACCAACACGATCATCATAAAAACGTGGTTGCATAACATCCTCTGGAAGCATGATCATAGACTGATTCATTTGTACACTTATAGTCTCATCGCCAGTATTTACTGGAGGATTAGAGGCATTATAGGTAAAGTCTTGCACCACTTCAATATTTTCAGGAAAACTCTTAACTGAGGTTATAAAGCTTCTAGATTTATCAAGATTCTTTACCTTATACGTAGAACGTAATCGGCTTGATAATCCGCTAATGGCTTTAACATCTGAGTTATAGAAACTAGTAACATCAATAACTACGGCTGATGAATCTTTAGAAAACGCTTTTATATCAAAAGCGTACAGCGTTGGTGAATAGTTGTTGGATTTTACCGAAATATTTATTGGTAAACTATCTTCTGCAATTGCACTATACGATTTTTCTTTGATGAGAATTCTATCTTTAAAACGCTGCCATACAATGAGCCTCGTATTTGTTTTTGTACCAGCATTAACGTAGCCTCCACCTAGATTTGATGGGAGTTTTGCAAATCGGCTAACCAACAACATATCCTTTTCTAATAGCGCATTAGGTATTTCAAATAATATCTTATCATCTTGCTGGTGCACCTTAAAAAGACCATCATCAGTTTTAGTGTTTTTGGTTATAACTTGGTCGTAATCTTTTATTTTACCTTGATTTTTTTTAGGTGGTGTAGCTTTAACCTCTTCCGTTTTAGCTTTCTTTTTACTACGTTTAGATTGTGCATTGGTTGGTAACACAAGTCCTACTATCAACAAACATAAGGTCGCTTTTAAAATTGTTCTCATATAAAATAAGTTAGTTTGGTATGTAATATCACAATTAATTGTATAAAGATAATTAATACATGACTACTTTTTAGGGATTTCTTAAAAGCTGTTAAATTGAATAAAAAGAATACATTTCTAACGTATTTTTGCACTCCAAAATTTAGCTATGGCAGATTTAAAGTTGTTTAGAATAATTGCTTTTTTTGAAGGCTTATCTTATATATTATTACTATTTGTGGCCGTTCCTATGAAATACGGTTATAACGATCCGAAGTTTGTGAAAATATTAGGCATGCCGCATGGCTTGTTATTTGTGGCTTACATTATCTTTGCCATTTATTTTTGGAATGAATTTAAAGTAGACCAACATAAGAAATGGTTCATTTTGTTAGCTTCGGTCATTCCTTTTGGTACATTTTATATCGATTATAAATATTTACGATTAAAAAATGAATAATCTTCAACATTTTATTTTTGATAAGCTCGTAAGCTCAGGTGTTAACGAAACTGTTGCTATTTATCTCAACATGTTAGCTTTGGTCATTGCCTTGTTATTATTTATTTATGTGTTAGATACAGTTATAAGGCGAATATTAAGAAGACTTTCGGTGACCATAGCGAGACGGACCAAATCTAATTTTGACGATTTACTGATTCATAATAAGGTACCACGCAATATTGCACATATTATTCCACTACTGGTATTTGTTCAATTTGTACCTTATGTTTTTATTGACTTCCCAAAGCTTGAACAATTTATTGAAGTTAGTCTCATGGTTTTTGCTATTTTGCTATCACTTTGGATTGTAAGAAGCTTTCTAAACACGGTAAAAGACTATTTAAAAACATTACAAAAGTTTAAGGATAAGCCCATAGATAGCTACATTCAGGTATTTATGATCTTCGCTTGGATCTTTGGCGTATTTGGTGCTTTTGCCATAATCACAGGGATTTCATTTTTAAACTTTGCGGCAGGACTTGGTACAGCCTCTGCCATAATCATCTTAATTTTTAAAGACACCATTTTGGGCTTTGTAGCAAGTATCCAGGTTTCTATAAACGATATGGTAAGAATTGGAGACTGGATTACGTTTGAAAAATATGGTGCCGATGGTGATGTTATTGAAATAAACCTTGCTACGGTAAAGGTCCAGAATTTTGATAAGACGATAACTACAATTCCTACCTATGCATTGATTTCAGATTCGTTTAAGAATTGGAGAGGTATGATGGCTTCTGGTGGTAGACGCATTAAACGCTCAGTAATAATAAAGGTATCTACAATTAGGTTTTTAACAGAGCGTGACATTGAAAAATTACAGCAAATAGAACTTATAACGGACTATATCAAGGACAGAGCGGAATCCATAAAGTCTTATAACGAGGAGCGGAATGTAAATAAAGAGCAACTCATTAATGGTAGAAATTTAACCAACTTTGGTGTTTTTAGAAAGTATCTTCAAACGTATATTGAAAATCATTCGGGTATTAAAAAAGATATGACCTTTATGGTGCGTCAACTGGCACCTACGTCTCAGGGAATTCCTATGGAAATCTATGCGTTTACAGCTGATATTCGTTGGCAAAACTACGAATACATTATGGGCGATATATTTGATCATGTTTTGGCCGCTGTTAAGTATTTTGACCTCGAAATTTATGAGTTATCACTGAGCAGTTAAGGCTTACGGTTCTAATCGATCT
>JABDIQ010000204.1 GCA_013003655.1 Winogradskyella sp.
AATGCAGCTCTGCTAGGTGTAAGAGGATCAATAGCCTTTCGTATTGGTTCTTTTGTAAGAACTAAAGGCTCTTTGCCAATAGCTATGCTGGTGCTATCTTTTTGTGCAAATAAAATAACGGTTGAAAAAATAAAAAGAACACAGATGAAAAATCGATTATTTGGCACTTTTTACAAGTTTTATTATGCGATTGAAATCTTCCTCTGAATGAAATGGTATTGAGATTTTACCATTGCCGTCTTTCATTAGTTTTACATCTATTTTATGACCAAAAAAATCTGAAAATTCTTTTATACCAATTGTTATTGTTTTTGGTAATTCTTCGGATTTGCTTGCTTTAGACTTTGAAGGGTTTGAATGAAGATTCTTAACAAGTGCTTCGGTGGCTCTTACAGATAACTGTTCTCTAATCACCTGTTCGTAATGCTCTAGCTGTGTAGATTGATCTTCAATATTTATAAGTGCACGACCGTGCCCCATGGTGATGAATCCATCACGCATTCCGGTTTGAATTATAGGGTCTAGTTTTAATAGTCGCAAATAATTGGAAATGGTAGAGCGTTTTTTACCTACGCGCTCACTCATTTGTTCTTGAGTGAGATTTATTTCGTCTATTAACCGTTGGTAAGAAAGTGCTATTTCAATTGGGTCTAAATCCTGTCGTTGAATATTCTCCACTAAAGCCATTTCTAGTGCTTCCTGATCATTCGCAATGCGAATGTAGGCTGGTATAGTTTTTAATCCTATAATTTTAGAAGCTCTGTAACGACGCTCTCCTGAAACTAACTGAAAATTATTAAAATCTAATTTTCTAACAGTTATGGGTTGAATAACTCCGAGTTCTTTTATTGAAGAGGCTAGTTCTTTTAAATTTTCTTCATTAAAATTAGTTCGCGGCTGATATGGGTTGACACTAATACTGTTAATATCTAATTCTATGATATTACCAACTAACTGATCTGCATTTTTATCACTTGCGGATTTAATGTCATTATCTGGATCTTTCAATAAGGCAGAAAGTCCTCTTCCTAAAGCTTGTTTTTTAACTGCTTTCGCCATTCAATACTGTTTTATTTATCAACTCCTTAGCCAAACTAAGGTAATTAGATGCACCTTTGCTACTAACGTCATAGTTTATGATACTTTCACCATAACTTGGAGCTTCACCTAACCTTACATTGCGTTGTATTATGGTTTCAAAAACCATATCGCTAAAATGTTTTTTCACTTCTTCTACCACCTGATTAGATAACCTTAACCTAGAATCGAACATAGTCAGAAGAAGCCCTTCTATGTCTAACGCTTGATTATGCACTTTTTGTACACTTTTAATCGTATTTAATAATTTTCCTAGGCCTTCGAGTGCAAAATACTCACATTGAATAGGTATAATTACAGAATCTGCTGCAGTTAGTGCATTAAGTGTTAAAAGGCCCAGAGATGGTGCGCAATCAATGATGATATATTCATATTGCGACTTAATAGGCTCCAGGGCTTTTTTTAGCATATATTCGCGCTCTTCCTTATCCACAAGTTCAATTTCAATAGCCACCAGATCTATATGCGCTGGAACTATATCAACATTCGGTGTATTTGTACTAATAATACAATCTTGGATAGCTTGTGTATGCTCTAATACCTGATATGAACCGTATTCAATATCGTCAGTGTTAACTCCTAAACCAGAGGTGGCATTTGCCTGAGGATCTGCATCAAACAACAATACTTTCTTCTCTAATACCCCTAATGATGCAGCCAAATTTACGGATGTCGTCGTTTTACCTACGCCTCCTTTTTGATTTGCTATTGCAATGATTTTACCCATTAATTTGTTATGGTTTTTGAAGGGTTAAAAATACGATTATTTGTGAGTTATAAAAACGGAACTTGTTAACATTGAATACACATTTTGCATGAATTTGGTATAAAAAAGCGTAGCTATTTATTCTTTTTTTCTCGTATCATTTTTTCGAGTTCGTCCCATAAGGATTCAGGAATTTCAGAAAGCATATTAAACTCACCAGCACCTTGAAGCCATTCGCCGCCATCAATGGTTACAACTTCACCGTTTATATACGACGAAAAGTCAGATACAAGATAGGCTGCTAAATTGGCGAGTTCTTGGTGTTCGCCAACTCTTTTTAAAGGCACTTTTTTGGCCATATCAAATTTTTCCTGAAGATTTCCTGGCATTAGCCTATCCCAAGCACCTTTGGTAGGAAATGGTCCAGGAGCAATTGCGTTAAATCTCATGCCGTATTTTGCCCATTCAACGGCTAAACTTCTTGTGATGGCTAGCACACCTGCCTTAGCAGCAGCACTTGGCACGACATAGCCAGAGCCTGTCCAGGCATAGGTCGTAACGATGTTTAGAACAGTTGTATTAGTTTGTTCAGAATCTATCCAATGTTTTCCAAAAGAGAGGATACAGTTTTTAGTTCCTTTTAAAACAATATCAATAATAACATCAAAGGCACGTGGTGATAATCGTTCGGTAGGTGAAATAAAATTACCTGCCGCATTATTTAATAATACGTCTACTTTACCAAAGTGTTCAATAACTGCCGATCGCATAGCATCCACCTGGTGATATTCGCGTACATCGCATTGCACTGCTAAACAAGTTCCTTGTGTTTCGTTTTCTAACTCTTTGGCTGTTTTTTCTAGTTTATTCAAATCGCGAGATGTTATTGCAACATTAGCACCTAGCTCCATAAAGTATTTGGTCATGGCCTTGCCAAGTCCACTACCACCACCAGTTACAACTATAGTTTTACCTTTTAAAGCGTCATCACGCAACATTTTAGATGAATAGTTCATAAGTTTTGATTTAAGCACTCAAGATAATATTAAATCGTCAGGTAATATGAGCTCAAGCCATTTTAGTAGAAAATCATTGGATTTTAATTTTTAGACAGTAATAACCATCTCATTATCAAAGGTTAGATGGTTAGGTATTGAGTTAATTTAAAATACAAATCGGCTAATTTTGTTGTTTTTATAGCTTGAAGTGCTGCGTAATTTCGCAAAAAATAAGCCTCAACAATTATGAAAAAAATAATAAAAAAATTCAGATTCGTTTTAGATAAGGAAACCTATTTGAATGCCGATACTCATTATGGCATTTTAGATACCAATGAGCAAACGGCAGCGCAGCGATTATTGCTTAATTTAATCGGTTGGTCGTTAACATTAGTAGTTCTGACCATTGTATTACTTATCTGGTTTAGTATAAAGTAAGTGTTAGTCTATTAAAATTTCTAAAATTTTAATGGCAGCCTCACTGATTTTAGTACCAGGACCAAATACAGCAACAGCACCAGCATCAAAAAGAAATTGATAGTCTTGTTTAGGTATAACACCTCCAACAATGACCATGATATCATCTCTTCCATAATTCTTTAGTTCTTCAATGACTTGTGGGACTAAAGTTTTATGGCCTGCTGCTAATGATGATACGCCAAGGATATGTACATCATTTTCTACGGCTTGTTTGGCCGCTTCTTTGGGCGTTTGAAAAAGTTGACCTATATCTACATCAAAGCCTACATCAGCATAACCTGTGGCAACTACTTTTGCACCTCGGTCATGGCCGTCTTGGCCCATTTTTGCGATCATAATACGTGGTCGTCTGCCGTCTTGTTCTGCAAACTTGTCGGCTAATTCCCGTGCTTTTTTAAAGGATTCGTCATCTTTTATTTCTTTGCTATACACGCCTGAAAATGATTTTATTTGTGCTTTATATCGTCCATATACTTCTTCTAAAGCATCACTTATTTCTCCAAGTGTAGCTCTATGTCTTGCTGCTGTAACTGCTAAAGCTAGTAAATTTTCGGTTCCATGCTGTGCGGCTTCAGTTAATTTTTTGAGGGCAGCTTGTACATTAGTATGATCTCTTGAAGCTCTTATCTGCTTTAATTTTGATATCTGTTGATTCCTAACGGTTTGGTTGTCTACTTCTAAAGTTTGTATAGGATCTTCTTGATCTAATCTGTATTTATTGACACCGACGATTATATCTTGACCAGAATCGATACGAGCTTGTTTGCGAGCAGCAGCCTCTTCAATCCTTAGTTTTGGTATGCCTGCCTCTATAGCTTTAGTCATTCCGCCTAATTCCTCAACTTCTTCAATAAGTTGCCATGCTTTTGTAGCTATTTCATCTGTTAGAGATTCTACATAATAACTACCAGCCCAAGGGTCAACGGTTTTAGTGATATTGGTCTCTTCTTGTAAGTATATTTGAGTGTTGCGAGCAATTCGAGCAGAAAAATCTGTTGGTAAGGCAATAGCTTCGTCGAGTGCATTAGTGTGCAAACTTTGAGTACCTCCAAACGCAGCTGCTGCTGCTTCAATACAGGTACGTGCTACATTATTAAAAGGATCTTGCTCGGTTAAGCTCCACCCAGATGTTTGGCTATGTGTTCTAAGTGCTAATGATTTTGGATTTTTTGGATTAAATTGTTTTACCAATTTGGCCCAAAGTAATCTGGCAGCACGCATTTTGGCAATTTCCATGAAATGATTCATGCCAATAGCCCAGAAAAAGGAAAGACGAGGTGCAAATGCATCGATATCCATTCCGGCTTCCAGTCCTTTTCTAATATACTCTAATCCATCGGCAAGGGTATAAGCCAATTCTATATCGCAAGTAGCACCTGCTTCCTGCATATGGTAACCAGAGATACTTATGCTATTGAATTTTGGCATCTCTTTACTGGTATATTCAAAAATATCAGATATGATCTTCATGGACGGTGTAGGAGGGTAGATGTACGTATTCCGTACCATGAATTCTTTTAAAATGTCGTTTTGAATTGTGCCAGCAAGTTGACTTGGCGCTACACCTTGCTCTTCGGCTGCAACGATATAAAATGCCATTATAGGTAAGACGGCGCCATTCATGGTCATGGAAACAGACATTTTATCTAAAGGAATATCATTGAATAGTATTTTCATATCCTCTACACTGTCAATGGCTACACCTGCTTTACCAACATCACCCACTACACGTTCGTGGTCAGAATCATATCCTCTATGCGTTGCTAAATCAAATGCTACGGATAATCCTTTTTGACCTGCAGCTAAATTTCTTCTGTAGAATGCATTACTTTCTTCAGCAGTTGAGAATCCTGCATATTGCCTTATAGTCCAAGGACGTCTCACATACATTGTGGAATACGGCCCTCTTAAGTTAGGTGCAATACCAGCCACAAAATTAATGTGTCCAAGGTCAGCAATATCTTTAGCACTATAGGTTTGTTTTAAATTAATAGCTTCAGCAGTTAAGTAATTTGCAGAAGATGCCTTAGAAGCTTCTTTGTCTTTAGAAAGTTGTTGCAGCTGTATATGTTGAAGATCTTTTCTACTCATCTTTCAATCGGTTTTGTTCAAGGGCCTCAGCTAATCGTTTTTCAATAATGGGTTCTATCAGTGTTTTTCTAGATTTTATTTCTAAAAACGGGTGCTTTTCCAGTTCATCCTTCATTCTGTCATTAGGATTTGGGTGCTTGTTTGTACCTACTAAAGAAATTTTATTACTATTAAATGCACTTTGCTCTTTTGCTGCAGTCTCTTTTATCTTCTGCTGTATTTTTCCATTTTTTAGTTGTGCTAAAAAACCACCATTTGCTTCGATGTCCTTAAACAATTTCAAGGCTTTTTCTGCCAATTGCTCTGTTAAAGACTCAATATAGTAGGCACCTTCAGCAGGATTGTTGACTTTGTTAAAATAGCTTTCGTGTTTTAATATTAAAAGTTGATTCCTAGCTATTCTATCACCAAAATCATTTGATTTGTGATACAGAGCATCGTATGGCATATTACTAACAATGTCGGCACCTCCCAAGATAGCACTCATGCACTCGGTTGTTGTTCTGAGCATATTTACATTGTAATCGTAAATCGTTTTGTTTCTTTTTGATGGTTTTGCAACAATAGTGCAATTGGTCTTTACATTATATTCTTGAGCCACTAAACTCCATAGTTTTCGTAACGCTCTAATTTTTGCTATTTCAAAGAAATAATTAGCTCCAACTGCCACAGTAAATGTTACATCTAAATCTTTTTTTAACTCATTATAAGAATCATTATCAAAGTGGTTAAGATATTCATTGGCATGTGCTAGACCATATGCTAATTGTTGAATCATTGTAGCACCAGCATTTTGATATGTAGTAAGATCTACGCTTAAGCTTTTGGTATTTTCAATTATGGCTTCAAAATAGCTGTGATCGATTTTTAAATCCTTGTGCCAATTACCAGATTTTGCTAAATTATGAATGATATCACAGTGAATTGATATAGTGTCATTATTTGCCTCTTGTAATGTATTTACTTGTTCTTTAAGACGTTTAGACAGGCATTGACAATTAATGATAACCTCCACCTTCTTAAAGTCTATACCACTCACTAATTTTGATAAATCAAGACTGTCGTCTAAAAGATTAAAGATAATTGCCTCAGCCCCTTTGGCTGTGGCGTTTAAGGCTTTTGAATTTGCTGCTGTTATTGATGTTACATCAATTTCTTCTGCAATGCGCCAATTTGAAGCTTTAGATTTAGGGCCACTTAAAAACGAAGTAAACTCGTCAGCATGATAAAACGGTTTTACATCAATACCTTCATTTGTTTTCCATACCAGTGTTTCATTATAATCAGCTCCTTTGAGATCTACTTGAATTTTTTGTTTCCACAGTTTGGATGAGCCTTCTTGAAACTCTTCATAAAAGTCTTTAGTCATTAGATTGGCTTTTTTTTATACTATCTTCATACTCAATGATAAAGATGTCTTCATTCTTTTTTTTCATAAAGTATTTCTCTCGTGCTAAACGCTCTGTACCATCTTCAGTAGATAATTCTTTTACTGCTTTTTTATCTTTTTCAATTTCATTAATATAGTATGCTTTTTCAGCCTCTTTCTCTTTTATATCTTGGTTTAACTCATGATGAAACAGCCACGAGTGCGCATCAAAGAAAAGCATCCATATTACAAACACGGTGAGTATAAGGATATATATGTTCTTGAAAGGTTTAATAAATTTTGACGATATTTTCATAAGCGCTCGTTAATTATAGTTTTAACGATATCTACTGCTACTGTGTTGTATTTGTTGTTAGGAATTATAATATCTGCGTATTCTTTCATTGGTTCAATAAACTGTTCATGCATGGGTTTTAGCGTCGTTTGGTAACGCTCTAAAA
>JABDIQ010000216.1 GCA_013003655.1 Winogradskyella sp.
GTCTACTAAAACATAGTCCACAACTTCACGATCTGTGTAATTCTTTCGCAATTTAATGCGTTGATTCCAGCCATGAGGTTTAATAGTAATAAAGCCTTTTTCAGCAGTTCCTTTTTTTAATTTTGAAAGTTTAATACGATCGAAGGTGGAAAAAAACGGATGTGGCTTGGTAAAAACACGAATTTTGTAGTATTGTTTTCGGAGGGCGTTGACGAGCTTTTTTAGCATTCTTAAACGACTTGTAAGTTATTACAGGAAACAAAAGTAAATAACTTGAATAGACAATTCCATTTTTAGGTGATGACTTTTTGATAAAATCTTATAGGATCATAAAGGAATTACATCATAAATATTCTAATCTAAATGAATTTAATTGCTAAAAAATTAATGATCTCTTATTGCTTTAGGATATCTATCAGCAATTAAATTTAATTGAATGTCATACTCTAAATATGCTTTTAATCCAGATAATACCCAAGAGAATCCACCTGTTGCATCTCTAATGCCCGAAACAATTTCATCTTCTGTGCCAGTAAAGCCACTATTTTTGATAGATACAAATGTTTTAGTTTCGTCAAGTTGGGTAAATGTAATTTCTACATTTGAGTTTTGATTAGCATTTCCCCAAGTAAATTGAATTTTACTATGTGGTAATATATCTGTAACTTTTATATCTATAGAAACATCATACATCTCCCATGTCCACTTGATTGTTTTCCCTTGTATTAACGAGCCAGTACTTTTTGTAAACCAAAATTTTGTAGTGATTGCAGGATCTACAAACGCCGTAAATACGTCATTTATTGGTTTTCTAATGAGCATTTCGGCAATTGCAAATTTATTAGAGTTACTAACGGACATAGATGTTTCTTTAAATAATTAATCGTTTGACTTTGCAAATCGTATAGCCATTTTACCACCAAAATACGCCATAGGAATATAGGCCAAAAGGATATCTACTGCCGCAAACCATGTAGGTCCAGGTAGCATAATATTAACTGCAACGCCTGCTATAAAAAAGAATATACCAACGATTAAGGCAACTCGCATCTTTATATTTACACCAATAATGCCCGCTATAAGTGCACCAACTAAAGTCCCTACGGCATGAGCTAGGAATGGGAAAATGAAATATTCAAAGTCCAACGTGGGCATAATGTCAGCATAAGCTTCCATATCTGATGGATCTAGTCCTACTATTGGAAACACTTTATGACCTGCTTCTACTAAGGCCATATTAACGATACTGCCACCAAAAATTCCGGTAATGACAGCAAGAATATTACGTAAAACTGGATTCATAATACCATTGATTTAGTTAAAATAGAAGAGTGTGTAAATAATTAATCCCAACACTAAGATAACAAAACGATTATTAATCGTTTGTATATAAATGTAAATGCCGTCATTAGTGACCTTACTTCTTTTTACTAGATTTTGCTTTAGGATTATAGTCTATACATAGTTGTATCCAATAGTCTAATTTATTGTCTAGATCTATACCTTCAGGTTCTACAAATACGAAGCCTCGTAAAGGCCTGCCAGTAAAATCCATTGGTTTGCAAAAGGGTTTAGAGATGGCATTCTCGTATATTTCTGGCCCTATTCTGGCCATTAAGTTATTGCCAACGACTCCAGCACACATTTTATCATTGACCATAAAACAAAGTCCGCCCATCATATTCTTTTCAATGAACAGAATGGACTTTGAACTAAAAGTGGTTTTAATACGATCTGCTAAAAATTCGTCATACGCCATAAACCTAAATATTTATGAATAGATTGCTTAGTTAGCTAATAAGGTAACAATTTTTACGCAATTCATGTTTTAGCTCTTTTATGGTTACAGTACTGGTTTCAATAGAAAAACCTTCCGAAAGTTGGAAGGTTTTTTGAGATTAAAATCGTTGTTCTTTTAGTTTTGGTTTTGTTGATTCGGGCGGAATGATATACCGTTTTTGATTATTAAAAAATCGTTGACGCATTGCTTCCATCTGTTTCATCATATCGTCCATTGATGGAAATCCTGAATTGAAACTATTCGAAAAATTGTCGTCTTCAAAAAAACGTTTCATAATAGAATCGTGATGAGCAAAACCAGGCATCATTGGTGTGCTAAACGTGCTAAATTGTTGTTTCATCATGGATCTCATATGATTAAATATACTGTCTGATTCGGTTGTTGTGAAATCCTTTAAATTTCCGTGAGATGACCATGAATAAATGGAATCGTAACGAATTATATTTCCATTCTCATCAACTTCTTTAGACACTTTCCAGCGTCCTTTCGGTACTTCAGCTTTGTTTAAGGTGTGGTCAGTTATTGAATCTTTGTCTTTATTTGCTTCTTGTGCATTGCAACTAGTAGCTAAAATTGCTACAAACAAAAAGAATATTACGTTTTTCATTTCTTACAATTTTAAATTCAACTAATTTTTACAAAAAATAGCAAAACAAAAAAAATGCCAGCCCAGAAAAGGCTAACATTTTGTCAGTTGTCATTGGATCACTTTAGTGTTTAGTGCAGCATCCATGCTTCAAATAGTTCAAATAAATCACCCACTGCTAGTGTAGCCCAAAGAATAATTAGTCCAAGAACTATAAGTATCCATCTTGAAATTCTAAAGCCAATTTTACGAATAATCATTTTTTGAAAAAAAGGTGCATATGCTAATGCTAAAATAGTGTAAAACAGTCCAGGGACTGAATGTACGTATACAAAATTCAATATTCCTATTATCAAGAATAAACTAGTAAACATCCAGTATAGTCCTGAATATTTGAACGCTATGGATTGTTCGTGTTTTGCACTCACATTTTTACAATTTAAACTTATAGTTTATCATCTGGATTTAAAAGAACAGGTTTTCCGTATCCTAATTCTTCTAATTTATTGAGTTGTGTGGCAGCATCGCCTACAATGACATAAATCATTTGATCTGGTCTCAAATATGTTTTGGCTAATGCTTTAATATCATCAACAGTCATGTTCCTTACAATAGCTTCGCGCTGTTTAGCATAGTCAACAGGAAAGTTATAATTGCTTATGTTCGTTAACATGTTAAGTTTAGAGGAAAGCGTTTCAAACGCACGTGCATTACTTTTTAGGGTATAACTTTTGGTAACGTCAAGATCATTCTCATCAAATGTATCGCCGTAGTTTTCTAGAATTTGTTTCACTAGTTCTGTCGATTCATAAGTAACATTGGTGCGCACACCACTTCTTATGGTAAAATCACCTTCAAGCGCAGTGCCACTAAATGATGATCTTATACCATAGGTGTAACCTTTTCCTTCTCTTAATTGCTGAGTTAATTCAGATGCAAATCCACCACCTCCTAAACGATAGTTCATTATAGTTGCAGGATAGTAATCTTCGTCTGTAATCTTAAGCGCTGGATAGCCAAATAGCAAAACAGATTGCTTAGCATTAGGCACATCATAGAAATAAACAGTTGATGAGGTAGGTTTATCTACTTTAGGTAATTGAGGTATGGTAACCTCTTTAGATTCCCAATTGTCATTTAGGCTATTAAGAGATGAAAGTACTGAATCTTCAGAAATATCACCTGCAACATGAAAAGCTGCTAATTGAGGTGTTAAATGATTGTTGTAGTAACTCATAAGATCTGCTATGGAAATCTTATTTAAACTCTCTTCAGTACCTGAATTGTTGTAGGCCAATAAATTATTCTCACCATAAACCAGTTTATTAAATTCGTTGACGGCTATGCTATTTGGATTTGCCTTTTGACGCTGTATTGTACTTAAAGTACTTTGTTTTAAAAGGTCAAACTCTTTTTCATCCCATCTTGGCTCTAATAAGATTTCGGTAACCAAATTCATGGTCTCGTTATAATTTTTTGATAAGCAATTTCCAGAAATTACTATAGATTCATTGGTGGCGTAAGCATTAATACGTGCGCCTAGATTGTCTATGTATTCTTCTAATTCTTCAGCGGTTTTAGTTTTAGTGCCTTTGGTAAGTAGGTTAGCTAATAGGTTAGAAACGCCTACTTTGTTAATCTGTTCTAGTAAAAGTCCGCCTTTGAGCTCTAATTCAAACTGCACTAATGGTACCTCACTATTTTCTATACCCAATACATGCATACCCGAAGTAAGCCTTTTTTGCCAAACATCTGGCACTGAAATGGTTGCGGGTTCACCATAAGGAGGTTCTATGCTTCGGTCAAACGAGGAAGGTGTTTTTTGGTAAGTGGCAACGATACTTGCATCAAACTCTTCTTCAGCACCATCAATAATTTGTTCTTCAACAACTTCGGCCAATTGTGAGTTATCTAATACCAAATTAACCTGTCCTTTGGGAACAAAACTAGTGGCTACATAATTTTGATCTTTTATATATGTGTTATAAACACGCATTACGTCCTCTGTTGTTACAGCTAAGATGTTTTTAACATCTTCATTTATAAATCCTGGATCACCTGCAAAAATCTCGTATTGTGCCAATTGAAATCCTTTCCCTAATACACTAGACAAGCCATTATAAAAACGTGTTTCTTGTTGTGCTTTAATTCGGTTAAGATCGCTTGTAGAAATGCCTTTATTTTCAAAATTTTCGAATGCTTGTTCAATACTTTTTTTAACGTCATTAAGATTTGTCATGTTATACGCTGTAACAGAGAGCATAACTTGTCCGGCTATTTCAGAATTGTACTGTCCTAAAGACACATTATCTGTTAATTGTTCTTCTTCTACTAATACCTTATATAATGGTGCTTTTTTTCCTTCTGAAAGGTATTGAGATAAAACCTCTAGCGGGTAAGAATCTGGGTGGTACTGATGAACACCTGGCCAGGCAATGGTTAATTGTGGAAGACGCGCAAAATTATCTTCGTAGTACAAGCGTTTGGTTGATTGAAGTTTTGGTGCTTGTTTTTCCATCTTAGGAATGTCTTCACCTTGTGGTATTTCCTCAAAATACTTTTTTACCCAAGCTTTGGTTTGTTCCACATCAATATCACCAGCAATGGTTAAAATTACATTGTTTGGCACGTACCAACGATTGTAAAAGTCTTTTACATCTTGAAGGGTTGCATTTTGAAGATCTTCTAAGGAACCTATAACTTGCCAGCTGTAAGGATGGCCTTTAGGATATAAATTTTTATCAATAACATATTGATTGTGGCCATAAGGTCTATTATCTACACCTTGTCTCTTCTCATTTTTTACCACCTGTTTTTCTTTTGCCAAGACGTGTTCGGTAACCGTATTTATAAAATAACCAAGCTTATCTGCTTCGGCCCAAATCATTTTTTCTAAAGCATCTTTGGGTACGGTTTGAAAATAATTTGTACGATCTCTACTTGTAGAGCCATTGGCGCCAGAGCCTCCAATTCTTGCACTTAACTGATCTAAGCCGCCTTTTCCTAAATTTTCAGACTCAAGAAATAGTAAATGCTCAAATAGATGAGCAAATCCCGTACGTCCTTCTTTCTCTCTTGCTGAACCTACATGGCTTGTTAAGGCTACGGCAACAACTGGGTCTGATCGGTCTACGTGTAGTATGACTTGTAGACCATTGTCTAAGCTAAATTTTTCATGCTCAACGGTAAATTCTTTGGTTGCTGAGGATGAATCCGTTTTACAACCTAATAAGATAAATGTGCTTAACAAAAAGCAGACGATAGCCAGTTTATTTTTCATTTTTATATGTTATTGATTGATAATTACATTTCAAAAGCGTTGTTGTTCACAAAGAATAAAGCGTTGACAAAAAAGAGCTTCCCATTATCCCAAAAGCCTCTAAACAACGGATTATCTACAAGGTAAACTATACTGCCGCTACCTATGCGTTCTTCACCAAAAACTAAAGTGTCATCAAGATTGTTTATAGCTTTTTTACCGGCGAATCCTGAATATACAGTAGTGTCCTCTAGATAAGCAACATTATATCCTCGATCTAACAGGGCATAAGAAGAACTTCCGAGCTTAAGCGTAAAATAATTCTTGTCATATCCAAAAGCCATAGGATGTGTGTTATCTACTTCTGTTTTAAAAATTGCTCCTGTTATTAGTTGGTTTGTGTATTGTCGTTCTCTCTCAGCGTAAGGGGTGAGATTGTTAGAATCACTATCAGAATTGCTTTCTTTCGTTTTAAGGCTAAAACCATCACTGTTGGCAAAAGATCGTAATGCTCTATCAATGGCAATTACTTTTCCACCATTACGTATCCATTCTTTAAGATTAGACATAGCATTTTCGTTTAGCATTTCACCATAATAACCACTTGGCATGATCAATACATGGTATTTGTTGAGGTTGATATTTAAAAAATCGTCAGAATTGATAACTGTTATTGGGAATTGTAATTGCTGTTCAAAGAAATGCCAAACCTCTCCAAATGAAAGTGAAGAAGTTGCAGAACCTGATAAAACAGCGATTTTAGCAGGATTCACCAATTTAATGTCTGGAGACCCAATATCTGGATGCTTATCGGAATAGCCAGAGTTAATAGGTGTAAGCGATTGATGATGTTTCTGTGAGATATCATTCAATGTTTTAATAAAGTCTTTATGTTGCTTATTATCACCTTTGGTTATAATAATTGAACCACGATTAAAATCAGTTCCATTAGATTTAAAATTTTTCTCTGTAAACCTTACACGGATATTATTTTTTAGTAAATCTGCCAAAAATTGTGCATCCTCCATGGAGTTCCATTTGCTTACGTAACCATAGGCGTCGACAAGTGAGGGCAGTGGTTGTTTTTGCATTAGCAATGCGCTAGGAATAATTGATTTACTGGCAATAGCATCTAGACCATATGCATAAGGTAAACTCCAAGCTGTAATATCGTAGGTTAATGAATCTCTTAAAAAGGTATTTGGCTCAAATAAAACCTTAACCATTTTACCTTTGGGTTGGTCTGTACTTACCACTAAGGCATCATTAGATAAGGACTTACTTTTTGTTTTACCCGTATTGTAATCGTACCCTGTTGCTTTTGAAGCAGTGGCATTGCCGTATGTAATTTCGTGTTTGTCTAGTAACTGCTTTAATCGATTGATTTTATCTTGGTTTCCTTGGAGAACGTAACTTTTGTAGGTTGCTGAATTGTTTGAAAAGAATTTTGAAAATTCGTCCAAAAGTCGTTCTGCATTTTTTGATGATATCTCAACAGTAGATAAACCCGTTACCGTATGATGAAGTAAACGATCTTTAAGGGTTAAAACAACACCTTCATCATTAAGAATGCCTAATCCTGCTGATCCATTTCCGGCTTGTTCATAGGTCATGCCAATAGCACCCATATAGGTTGGATAGGTATCACCATAACTTGGGTAAAGAAGGTCAAAACGTTCTTTGGTAAAAAACAACCAGCCCTCAGCATCAAAATACTTGGCGTGGTTTTTCCCTATAACATCCTGAAACTCTCGCTGCCAATTAGTAATGATCTCATGGTAAGGCTCAGCAGCAGGTGCAAAGTAGTATGGTTCGTTTATCCCTTGTTCATGAAAATCTACATGTATTTGTGGCATCCACTGGTTATATACTCGCAATCTATTTTGCGTTTCAATTTGCGTTACCCACACCCAATCTCTATTGAGGTCAAATAAATAATGATTTGCTCTTCCGCCAGGCCATGGTTCGTTATGTTCACTGGCTTGTTGGTCTGTATTATACGGAACACTTGCTGTCTCATTATACCAATTCACATAGCGGTCTCTACCATCAGGATTTATACATGGATCCATAATGACCAACGTATTAGCTAACCAATCTTGTTTTTCGGTTAACAACTTATATATGGTAAGCATAGAGGCTTCAGTGCTTGAGGATTCATTGCCATGCACATTGTAACTTAACCAAACGATGGCAGTTTTGGCTCCGCTGGTATTATCCTTTCCAGAGTTAACTATAGCCAAGTTATTTTGTCTTATTTGATCTAAGTTGGCTATATTCTCGGCAGAAGAAACATATGCTAAATACAGCGGTCTACGTTCGTTAGTAGTGCCATACTGTTCCAGTTTTACTTGGCTTTTATAAGCGCTGGCCACATGTTTAAAATAATCTACCACTTGGTGATGACGCGTAAATTTTGATCCTAATTCATAGCCTAAAAATTCGCTGGGAGACATAACGCCTTGTGCGTGTAAACTAAACGTTGTGCATAAAAACAAAAGGCAAGTGAGGAGTTTATTGGTCATTTGAAATCGTTTAAAAATGAATGAGAGTAAAGATAAACAGCCTAGTTGAATTAACTAAAAATTAGCAGTTAAAATATAGAAGTGCAGTATATTTATGCCTTAATAGTGCTTTTTTATGCCAACCAATAAAATACCTTTTAGACAAACTAATTATTTCACTGACCTAATATGCGATTATATAGATCAAAAGAAGGAACTAAAGGTGCTCTATAATCGATTTCCAACATTAGAAAATTTTGAAGATCAGTTAAAGGAAAAGGCAAAGAACTTTGATGATATTAATAGAATTGTTTTGGCTAACGTGTTAAAGGAGCAATATACTGAATTGGATATCTCAGCACTAACCAAAAAAAATATTGAAGCCTTAAAAAAACCGAATACGTATACAATAACTACCGGTCACCAACTTAATTTATTTACTGGGCCGTTGTATTTTCTGTATAAGATCATATCGACCATTAATTTAACAGCTTCTTTAAAGAAAAAATATCCAGATTATAATTTTGTGCCTATTTATTGGATGGCATCAGAAGATCACGATTTTGATGAAATCAACTATTTTAATTTAAACGGAAAAAAATTACAATGGAATAAAGAGGCCTCTGGTGCTGTAGGACGCTTAGATACTATTGGCCTAAATCAGGTTTTTAAGGTTATACAGAATGAACTTGGTCCAGGAGACAATGCCAAAAACCTAGAACAATGGTTTAAGGATGCCTATCTACAACACAATAACCTTGCTGACGCTACACGTTTTTTAGCAAATCAACTTTTAGGATTCTTAGGTTTGGTTATACTTGATGCCGATCACCCAAAACTCAAAGAATGCTTCAGTCCATTTATAAAAACGGAGTTATTAGAACAAACATCGTTTGCTAAAGTAAACGAAACAAATGATATTCTAGAATCTATGGGTTATAATATCCAGGTCAATCCTAGAGAGATTAATTTGTTTTATCTTAAGGACAGCCTTAGGGAGCGCATTGAATTAAAAAATGAGCGCTACCACATAGTTGATACAGATATTTCCTTTAGCAAAGAAGAATTCTTAAAAGAATTAGCATCACATCCTGAGCGATTTTCACCAAATGTTATATTAAGACCGCTGTATCAAGAAGTCATTCTACCAAACTTGTGTTATATCGGTGGTGGAGGTGAACTAGCGTACTGGTTTCAACTAAAGTCGACATTCTCGGCTCACGAAGTTACATTTCCCATTTTGTTGTTAAGAAATTCAGTTTTAATTCGAAACCAAAAACAGCAAAAGAAATTAGAGAAATTAAATATTACTGATGCTGATTTATTTTTGAAACGAGACACATTTATTAACAAAAAAGTGCGTCAAATATCTAATATTGATATTGATTTTTCACCACAGAAAGAGCACCTAAAGACCCAGTTTAAAGACCTTTTTGATTTAGCCGAAAAAACTGATAAATCCTTTTTAGGTGCTGTTAAAGCCCAGGAAGTAAAGCAATTAAATGGTTTGGAGCATCTTGAGAAACGATTACTCAAAGCACAGAAAAGAAAATTAGCTGATGAAATTCAACGTTCAACTGATTTACAAGAGCAATTGTTTCCTAACCAGAGCTTACAAGAGAGAACGCTAAATTTTTCTCAATTATACCTTGAATTTGGTGATGAACTTATCAATGCGTTAGTAAAAGAAATAAAACCATTAGACCTAGAATTTTTGCTGTTAACAATTTGATGTAAAAAGTCAATCTTGGTAATTTGTTTTTTGTGTGCAATTCCTATTTTTGTGCATGCAACACAACAAGGTACTTATCTTAGATTTCGGGTCGCAATACACTCAGCTTATTGCTAGACGCGTTAGAGAACTCAATATTTATTGCGAGATTCATCCATACAATAAAATTCCTAAGGAAATAGACACTTACAATGCCGTTATTTTGTCTGGAAGTCCTGTCTCGGTGCGGTCTATAGATGCCCTTCATCCAGACCTGTCTGAGATTAGAGGAATAAAACCATTATTGGCTGTATGCTACGGTGCTCAATACCTGGCTCATTTTTCGGGTGGTGAAGTAGCAGAATCTAATACCAGAGAGTACGGTAGAGCTAATTTAGAATTTATTAAAACAAACGAGGACTTTCTAGAAAACATTCACGAGGGTAGTCAAGTTTGGATGAGCCATAGTGATACCATAAAAAAATTACCTAATAAAGGTGTTTTATTGGCAAGTACTACAGATGTTAAAAACGCCGCATTTAAAATTGAAGGGGAGCCAACATATGCCATTCAGTTTCATCCAGAGGTGTATCATACCACGGATGGACATCAGTTATTGCATAATTTTTTAATAAAGATTGCAAAGGTGGCTCAAGATTGGACACCGCAATCGTTTGTTGAAGAAACCGTTGAAAATCTAAAAGCAAAACTCGGTAACGATAAAGTGGTCCTAGGATTATCGGGCGGTGTAGACTCATCAGTAGCCGCCATGTTATTGCATAAGGCTATTGGCATAAATTTATATTGCATCTTCGTAAACAATGGATTATTGCGTAAGAATGAGTTTGAAGATGTATTGCACCAATATAAGGATATGGGCTTAAATGTTAAAGGTGTTGACGCTTCGGCACGCTTTTTGGATGCCTTAGCTGGTATCAGTGATCCTGAAACAAAACGAAAGGCCATAGGCCGAATGTTCATTGAAGTGTTTGATGATGAAGCGCATCGTATACAAGAGGTTAAGTGGTTAGCTCAAGGCACTATTTATCCCGATGTTATAGAAAGTGTTTCTGCAACTGGTGGACCAAGTGCTACTATTAAAAGTCACCATAATGTTGGTGGATTACCAGATTTTATGAAGCTTAAAATAGTAGAACCGTTAAAGGCGTTGTTTAAAGATGAAGTAAGACGCGTTGGTGCATCGATGAATATGGATGCACATCTATTAGGTAGGCACCCTTTTCCAGGTCCTGGATTAGCAATTCGTATACTTGGTGATCTAACGGCAGAGAAAGTACGTATATTACAAGAGGTAGATGCTATTTTTATAAATAATCTAAAATCTTGGAATTTATACGATAAAGTATGGCAGGCAGGAGCAATGTTGTTGCCGGTAAATAGTGTAGGCGTTATGGGAGATGAACGCACTTATGAAAAGTGCGTAGCTTTAAGAGCAGTAGAAAGTACAGATGGTATGACGGCCGATTGGGTAAATTTACCCTATGAGTTTTTGCAAAAAACATCAAACGAAATAATAAATAAAGTAAAAGGCGTTAATAGAGTAGTGTATGATATAAGTTCTAAACCGCCAGCTACTATTGAATGGGAATAATAATTTTTCTAAGGCACAATCCTAACTAATAGCCTTAGGACAAAAAGTAAATTATATGAAGCATATTTTTTTAGTCATCTTTTTTGTCATAGGATTGAGTGCCAATACTCAGAATAACAAAACGCATAAAGTAAAGTCTGGAGAAACAATTGAAAGTATAGCCAAAATGTACTTAGTGACTCCATATGATATTTTTGCATTAAATCCAGATGCCAAAACAAAATTTGAAGTCAATACCGTTTTAATTATTCCTAATTCTAAAGTTAAAAATCAACAGGTTGATGAAGAAACGAGAGAGTATATTGGGTATAAAAAACACAAGGTAAGACGTAAAGAAACGCTTTATAGCTTATCTAAAAAGTACAACGTTTCTATTGATGAAATAAAAAAGGAAAATCCCATTCTCTATTCTGAAAACCTAAAAAAGGGAATGCGTATTCAAATTCCGGAGTATAAGACAATTATCTCTAAACAATCCCTTAAAAACACGACACGCACTTATGTGGTGAAACCTTCTGAAGGAAAATGGCGTATTGCCTACAAATTTGGTATTTCGGTTTCAGATTTAGAAGATCTTAACCCTCATATGAATGCTGTTCTTCAACCTGGTGACGTATTAAATGTCCCAAATATTGCAAATAATGAAGAACGACCATTAGAGAAAGCGTATAACTATTACGAGGTATTGCCTAAAGAAGGATTCTTTAGGTTAAAAATAAAATTAGGACTAACTCAAGAAGAGCTTGAAGCAATTAATCCAGAGTTAAAGGAAACAGGATTAAAAGCAGGAATGGTTATAAAGATTCCTAAAACAGTGGCATACGTTGCGCCTAGTGAAGATACGAATATTACGCGCTTGCAAAATAAGATTATCAATTATAAGACCAAGAACATCGCATTGATGTTACCATATCGCTTAAACCGTATTGATACGGACTCAGTGGCTGAAACAAAGTCCATGATTAAAAATGATAGGTTACTGTCCGTAGTACTAGATTTTCATTCGGGAGTTTTAATGGCTTTAGATTCTGCTAAGCGATTAGGTATTTCAACACGCCTTAAAGTTTTAGATACTAGAAATCAGTTAACCCATATTTCAAAGTTATTAGATGAAAATGAATTCAGCGAATACGATGCTATAATTGGGCCAATGATGTCTAATAATTTTGATAGAGTGGCTTCAAAGGTTAAAAGAGATAGAACTCCAGTTATTTCACCATTTACACTACCAGTGCAAGTTTACGACAATGTTTATCAAACAATTCCAGACGAAAAGTTGCTGAAAAGTAAGATTACAAATTTTGTAAAAACAGATAGCCTAAAGACTCAGGTCGTTATAATAGCAGATGAAATTAACAGAGAAGAAAGCAACAACTTAAAACGAGAATTTCCTTTAGCCAAACAAATTTTTTCACGAAAAGATAAGGATGGAAAAGAAGCTAACTTCATTTATCCAACAGATTTAGAAAATGTATTTAACGAGGGAAGAGTCTACGTGTTTCTAGAGACAGACAGCAAAGCACTAGCATCTAGTGTGATTAGTTTACTAAATGGATTAATAACACAACAGACTGAAATAGTGTTGGTGACTTTAGATAAGAATAAGGCGTTTGAGGGAGATAATATTGATAACTATCATTTATCTAATTTAAAATTTCATTATCCATCAACAAATAAGAATTATGACGAGTCTGAGGATAATGCATTTGTAAAAGAATACAAGCGCATTTATAAAGTGACTCCAAATAAATATGCTACAAGAGGTTTCGATCTCACTCTTGATATATTACTTCGATTAGCATCAGCGGATGATCTCTATGACGCTTCAGACTCTGATATTGAAACAGAATATGTCGAAAATAAATTTAGATACAATAAGAGGTTATTTGGCGGTTATATCAATGAAGCAGCTTATATTGTCAAGTATGAAGATCTACAAATAAAAACCGTAAACTAATGACATCTAAGGTCACCTATCTCGGAGAATTAAGAACCTCAAATACACATACAAACTCAAATTCTAGTTATCATACAGACGCACCTTTAGACAATAATGGCAAAGGAGAAGCGTTTTCACCTACGGATACAGTAGCTACTGCTTTAGCAAATTGTATGCTAACAATGATGGGTATTAAGGCAAGAGACTTATCAATAGATTTATCAGGTGCTGAAGCAGAAGTCACTAAAACAATGGCAAGTAATCCTAGACGTATTTCTAAGATTAAGGTGGTAATCAATTTCTCTGTAGCTGTAGATGAAAGAACCAAAACCATATTAAAAAATACAGCTCTTACTTGTCCAGTACATTTCAGCCTGCATCCAGATATAGAAAAAGATATTGTATTTAATTGGCCTTAGATGAGATTAATTTTTACCATATGTATTTGGTTAGGCACATGTGTAACACACATACAAACTGAAGATACAATCATATGGAACGAAAATTACAGATTAAGCTGGGACAATTTTAAAGCAAAGGCAGATTCAATGTCTGATGCTGTAGCCTTAACGGCCTCAGGAATTACCTTTGGCTATTCTATTTCTCAATCTTCAAATCGAATAGTAGATTTCAAAACAACGGTTGAAGCTCACTTTTATCCCGAAAAATCATGGTTCAAAAAACTAAAGGCAGATGATTATATTTTAAGTCATGAGCAATTGCATTTTGATATTACCGAACTACATAGTAGAAAATTCAGAAGAGGTATCAGCCAACTAATAATATCTTCGAGACTCAAAAAGCAATTGGATGATCTGCATGCCAAACACCTCAAAAATCTATCTGAAATGCAGAATAAATATGATTATGAAACACAGCATAGCATTGATACCATAAAACAGCAGCAATGGCATCTTTATATCCAAATGGAGTTAGAGAAATTAGCCTATTACAGATAAGATGATTTCACTTTTTAACTAACTAAATCTACTGTGCATTTCATCGATTGGGACTTCAAAAACATACGCTTAAACGAATAAATATGCATTTTAACGGTAAAATGGTTTAAATTCATTGGGTTAGGTCATATTCGTTTCAAATATTTCATTTAAACCCCAAATAAAATGAAAACCTACTTAACTAAAGCCATGGCTTCGGTCGTGCTTGCTACGACATTATTTAGCTGTTCTGTTGAACCAATAGACAGTGATTTAAATCCAACTAATTTAATGACCACAACAGAGATGACTGCATGTAGTAATGCGGATCCTCTTGTGAAACTTGTTAATAATGGGTCAATTGATTTTGATATCCATATTTACAGTATGGTTGATGGAAGTTTATTAAATTCATTTGTTGGTGTAACTCCTGGATCTAATTCTGGTTGGTTAGATTTTGCTAATGGTGAAATATTAGTTTCACTTGAAAACTCATCAGCCTCCGAATTTAAGGTGGTGCATCAAATGGATCTATGTACTCAGTTACAGTTAGAAATCGCTGCAGATAACACATTGTTGCCTGCTGCTCCCCAACAACTTTAATTACAAAAAGATATAAGTGAAGTAGCATAGAGGTTGTGCAAATAACAAGCATTAACCTCTAACTACTTTCATAGATCTAAGAAAAGATAATAACTTCACTTCACTTTTTAATTTAGTAAAAACAAATCCTATTATAACAGCTTTAATTTTGTAAATTTGCCTGCGTTTAAAAGCGCAAGATGGCAATACAAACTAAATATATCTTTGTTACTGGTGGTGTAACCTCTTCTTTAGGAAAAGGAATTATCGCAGCATCACTAGCCAAATTACTTCAAGCACAAGGATATAGAACGACAATTCAAAAATTAGATCCATATATAAACGTAGATCCTGGAACTTTAAATCCTTATGAACACGGCGAATGCTATGTTACAGATGATGGTGCAGAAACCGATTTGGATTTAGGACATTATGAAAGATTTCTAAATGTTACCACCTCACAAGCCAATAACGTCACAACTGGGCGCATATACCAAAGTGTTATAGATAAGGAACGACGAGGAGAATTTTTAGGTAAAACGGTACAGGTCATTCCGCATATCACAGATGAAATAAAACACAGGATTCAAATTTTAGGGAACTCTGGTGATTATGATATTGTTATTACAGAAATAGGTGGCACTGTAGGAGATATAGAATCTTTACCATACATAGAAGCAGTAAGACAACTCAAATGGGATTTAGGCGAAGAAAATGCTTTAGTAATACATTTAACATTAATTCCTTTTTTATCTGCGGCAGGCGAATTAAAAACCAAGCCAACACAGCACAGTGTAAAAACGCTTATGGAGAGTGGTGTACAAGCTGATATTTTGGTTTGCCGAACTGAACACGAGCTCCACGATGGCTTAAAGTCAAAACTTGCCAGATTTTGTAATGTAAAAAAAGAAGCAGTTATAGAATCTATAGATGTTGCCACTATATATGACGTACCAAACCTTATGTTAAGTGAAGGATTAGATAAGGTTGTGCTTAATGATTTGGGCCTTGCTAGCAAAACACCGGATCTCACGAAATGGAATCAATTTATAGAGCGTCATAAAAATCCAAAGAACGAGGTGACCATTGGCTTGATAGGAAAATATGTGGAATTACAAGATTCTTATAAATCCATATTAGAATCATTTATTCACGCAGGTGCCGAAAACGAAGTAAAGGTCAATGTAGAACCTATTCATTCAGAGTATCTTACCCAGTCTAATGTAGAGTTTAAACTAAGCCATTTAGATGGCGTACTTGTGGCTCCTGGCTTTGGAGAACGCGGTATAGAAGGAAAAATAGAAGCTGTTCAATTTGTAAGAGAACAAAACATACCATTTTTTGGAATATGTCTCGGCATGCAAATGGCAGTTATAGAATATGCAAGAAATGTGCTTCAATTAGAGGATGCTAATTCTACCGAAATGGATAGTGATTGCCAAAACCCAGTTATTGATCTTATGGAAAGTCAAAAGAGTGTTACCGATAAAGGCGGCACTATGAGACTTGGGGCTTGGGATTGCCAAATTGAACAAAATAGTTTGGCATATGATATCTATGGTGAAACTCAAATTAGTGAGAGACATAGGCATAGATATGAGTTGAACGACACCTACACAAAGCAATTAGAAGCTCATGGATTAAGGGCAAGTGGCTTTAATCCTGAAACCGACTTGGCAGAGATTATTGAATTACCTGAGCATAATTGGTTTATAGGCGTGCAATACCATCCTGAATATAAAAGTACGGTTGCTCAACCACACCCATTATTTGTTGCTTTTGTAGCGGCAGCATTAAAATATAAAACTAATAAGTAACATACTTTAGAAACATTTGACATATAGTTGTTTACCAAAGGTGTAAATGTTTTATTGAGAAGAAATACCGTCAGAGTTAAAAGAATTAAAAAAGATTCATGGAAGAAAAAAAATTAGATATCAATTCAATTATTGGCTTTGTCCTCATTTTCCTTATTCTAATCTGGATTATGTACCAAAACCAACCATCACCAGAGCAATTAGAAGCTGAAAAGCAAGCACAGCAAGCTGAAATAGACGCAAAAAAAGCAGAAACTAAGGAAGATCAATTAGTAACTACTCCAGAGGATTTTAATACTACTATTAGTGATTCACTTAGGGCAATTCAACTTAAAAATAAACTTGGAGCATTTGCCTATGGTGCTGCATCCATTGACGATGCCAATAAAGAAACCGTAGTATCAACTGGCGTATTCGATCTTAAATTCAGCAATAAAGGAGGTCAATTAACTGAGGTTAAGCTTAAAAAATTTGTTGATTACGACTCTGTACCGATTTACTTAATCCAAAACAACAACTCAGAGTTTTACATTAATTTCGGAACTACTGATAATCGCATCTTGAATACTAGGGATTTAGTTTTTGAACCGAGTGTATCAAAAAGTGGTGAAAACACCATAGTTTCAATGAAATTGAAGGTTTCAGATTCTGATTATCTAGAGTATAGATATGAGCTGAAGCCAAACGATTACATGATTAATCTAGATATTAGATCTCAAGGTTTAAGCGGAATAATTAATAGCTCACAAGCTATTGATCTTAATTGGAAACTCAAGGGATTAAGACACGCTAAGAGTATTTCTTATGAAAATAGATATACAAGGTTAACTTATTTGCACGAAGGTGATAAAATAGATAAACTAGCACAAGCAGGTTCAGATGAAGAAACCGAAAGTGATGTAAATTGGATATCGTATCGTCAGCATTTTTTTAGTTCCATAATGGTGCCAGATGCTCCGTTTAAATCGGTAAGATTAACATCAGAAGACTTGGTTAAAGATGAAGATGTTGACAGTCTTTTTACTAAATATTATACATCTAAAATTCCATTAGAGCTACAGGCTGGTGAGTTTAGTAGGTCATTAGGCATGTATTATGGTCCAACAGACAGTAAAGTTTTGAAGACTTACGACAGTGATTTAGAAAAGAGTATTCCATTTGGTTGGGGAATTTTTGGTTGGATCAATAAAGCATTATTTATTCCATTATTTAACTGGTTAAGTGGCTTTTTACCTTATGGTATTGCCATTATTGTAATGACCATTATGGTAAAGATTTTACTGTCCTTTGTGCAGTATAAACAATTCTTGTCTCAAGCAAAAATGAAAATACTTAAACCAGAATTAGATGCTATACGTGAGAAATACAAAGACAATAAACTCAAAGCACAGCAAGAAACAATGGCTTTGCAAAACAAAGCCGGAGCAAGTCCGTTAAGTGGTTGTTTGCCAGGATTAATGCAGATACCAGTTTTCTATGCGTTATTCATGTTCTTCCCTGTTGCGTTTGCATTAAGACAAAAGAGTTTTCTCTGGGCAGATGATTTAAGTTCTTACGATACAATTTTTGATTTACCGTTTAAGATTCCGTTTTACGGTGATCATGTTAGCTTATTTCCAATATTAGCAGCCGTAGCTATATTCTTTTATATGAAAATGACTACTGGCCAACAAATGGCTTCTCAGCCTACCCAAGAAGGTATGCCTGATATGAGTAAGATGATGAAGTACATGATGTATTTCTCACCGTTATTAATGTTGTTTTTCTTTAATAATTATGCATCAGGTTTATCTCTATATTACTTCGTTTCTAACTTAATTAGTATTGGTATTATGCTTGTAATTAAGAATTATGTAATAGATGAAGAGAAAGTACTAGCTAAAATAGAGGTAAGTAAGAGAAAGCCTAAAAAGCAGAACAGATTTCAGAAGAAAATGGCAGAAATGATGGAGCAAGCAGAACAGCAAAAAAAGCAACAATCTAAAAGAAAGAAGTAGACTAGATTGAGTTAGATCATATAACCATCTTTTGCGATATCGTGCAGATGGTTTTTTATGTGATTGAGTTAATAATAAGTATACTTTAATTAAGTCGAAAGCATTTAGGTAAAAAAAAGAAACCTTTTGGACAAACGTGGTCCAAAAGGTTTTCTACTAACTAAATCAATCAATATAAAAATGAGGTAATCAGCCTCGACTTTCCTTAATTTTGGGCAGGTAATAAAACTCT
>JABDIQ010000304.1 GCA_013003655.1 Winogradskyella sp.
AGATACAATAACAAAATCATCGTAAACTGTAAGAAACTCCGAAAATTCTAAATCTATAAAAGGAAGTAATCTCGACTTAAAAAAATTGTTTTGTGCAAGAGTGTAGATATCAATATTCCGATAGCTTTCTTTAAAAGACTTGTTCTCAATATAGTCTAACGCTAAATTAGTATCAAGCACATGGACGCTAATGGCTTTTTTAGAATCAGTACTTATGTAGCTTACTTCATTGGCATACTTTAAGAAATTAGTCTGAAGGCTATCTACATTACGTTTGGTTAATTGTGATATGTTGTGATTAAAGATTGAGTAATCATTAAATGTAAGACTTACAAATTCTGAAGCAGTAGCTGGTGCAATGCTTAGGCCAAAATTCTTTTGTGGAAGTGTATTTTTAAAGCTGAGTAAAAAGTTATGTATATCATCTTTTGATGAAATAACTCCACTATAACTAAAACCATGCTCAATTAAATCAAGGTCGAAAACTTTAGGCTGTTTATATCCAGAATCGAAAAGTAGATTAGGATAAATCAGTTTGTCAAACTCCGGTGAATGATCTAAATATATAACAGATGCAACAGAGGTTGGATTTGTAGTTTCAATTAATTGGTATAGATCTCTTGCTTCAATGTCCTTCTTTATGGTGTTGAGTAATGCTTCATCATTAGATGCTACAAATACTGAATTAATTATTCTTATAAAACTGATAGAAGTATCTACAGCAACTTTATGAATTTTGTTTTTAGACTCAGACCAATCTATTTGCAATTTTGAATCTTCACTCATTAGAGTTGAGTCATTTTGAGTAACAATGATATACTTGTTATCGTTGACTGCGAGAAAAATGTCTTGTTTAGAATTTAAATAATTTAAAATCTTGATGGAATCAAATGAGTCATTAAGTTTTAATGCCTTAAAAACTTCGTTATTTCTTGCCTGACTAATAAACTCATTGAGCGAGTTAATCTTAATAATTGTATTGAATCCTTTCGGTATATATTGGTAACTTTTATCGGAAGATTTAAAATCAGAGTTGCAACCTATTAATAGAGACAAGGTCAATAGAAAAAGAAATAGTTGTAGGATTGTTTTTTTAAGCATGTGCAAATATAAAATCTTAAATATCCAAACTCAATTGATCTGGTAATAATCTAAACGATCTTCTATGGAATTTTGTAATGCCATACTTTTTTATGGCAGCCCTATGCTCTTTAGTAGGATATCCTTTGTTTTGTTTCCAGTTATACATTGGATATTCTTCATGAATTTGTGCCATATAATAATCTCTACTGGTTTTCGCCAAGATAGAGGCGGCGGCAATACTCATATATTTACTGTCTCCTTTTATAATAGTTTTATGAGGTATATTATTATAAGGTATAAAGGAATTACCATCTACAATTATAAAATCTACGGCAGTTTTAATTTTATCGATTGATTTGTGCATAGCTTTAATTGAGGCTTGTAAAATATTTATAGTGTCAATTTCACTGGGCATTATATGGTATATGCCGTAACCTATGCAGGTGTCTTTAATAATAGATTCTAGTTCAATACGCGTGGAATGAGACAATTTTTTAGAATCGTTTAACCCTATAGTATTACAATCCTTAGGAAGGATAACAGCAGCTGCGGTTACTGGTCCAGCTAAACAACCGCGACCCGCTTCATCAGTGCCACATTCAAATATATGTTTAGAATATTGAGCTTTTAATGTCATCTATATAATGATAATATCTCATAAAATAAGTGTCAAATCTATCAATTTTCGCCGCAATTATGTGCGTGATAATGAATTAACACTGATATTCCTGAATTATTAAGTTTTATAGTACTTCTATTAACATTTTTTTAATGATATCGCTTGCATATTTAATATTTTATTAAGATGTTTGCGCTAGACTAACTCAAATAATTGTTTTATGAAATTAAAGTTAACATGGTTATTAACGCTGTTTATGGCGTTTATGATGCAGTTCTCTTTTGCACAAGAGAAAACTGTTTCGGGAACAGTTACAGCAGCTTCTGACGGCATGCCGTTACCAGGAGTAAATGTAATTGTAAAAGGTACCGCAAGAGGTACACAAACAGATTTTGATGGAAATTACTCCATTACAGTCAATCAAGGTGATGTTCTAATATTCTCCTTTGTAAGTATGAAGACTGTCGAAGTAACTGTCGGCGCAAGTTCTTCTATAAATGTTTCAATGCAGGAGGATGCAGCGGTACTAGACGAGGTAGTAGTAACAGGTTATCGAACCGCTACTAAAGTAAAGTCCAACGTATCATCCGTTCGTGTAACAAGCGAAACCATTGAAAATAGACCAAATGCGAGTTTTGTTCAAACACTACAAGGTCAAGTACCTGGTTTGAGTATTACAACAACATCTGGTCAACCGGGTGGTAACTCTACAGTACAATTACGTGGTGTTGCTTCCATTAACGGTAACACTGAGCCATTATTTATTATTGATGGCGCTCCTGTAGATCAGGACAACTTTAGATCGTTAAACCCGCAAGATATTGCATCGATTGATGTATTAAAGGATGCAGGTGCAACATCTATTTATGGTAACAGAGGTGCTAACGGTGTTATTGTTATTAAAACAAGAACGGGTAGCTTTAACCAAGGTTTAAAAGTAAACTATAATGGTTTTGTATCATTTAGTACGTTACCAACCAACGATTACGACTTCATGAACTCTCAGGAATTATTAACCTATGAGAGAACAAGAGGTGGTGGTGCTGGTGCTGGTGTAAGTTCTGGTGTCTTTAATCCAGGTAACGGTTCGCCATTGACTGATGCGCAGATTGCTGCCGCACCAAACTTTGACTGGTTAGATTATTTCTTCCGCACTGGTGTAAGTCAAAACCACACTGTGTCGTTAACTAGTGGTAGCGAAAATGCTACTCAGTTTACATCTTTTGGTTTTAGTGATACAGATGGTATCTTAATTAATAGTAACCTTAAAAGATTTAACATTCGTAGTAACGTAACTGGTAAATCTAATAATGAGAAGTTTACTTATGGTACTAACCTTACATTAAACTATTCAAAATCAGATGAGCCAAACAATATTGGTGGAAATGGTATTAATAGAAACTATGTAATTGGTGCTACATTATCTGTACCTTACATTACTGCAGATGATTATACAAATGGTGCGGCATTATTATCGCCACTTTCATTTACCAATACACCTTTATTCTTAGTAGATTTACAGAAGACATTTACAAGATTTGAAGAAGAAGTAAGATTAGTAGGTAGTGTTAATGCTAACTATGAAATTACAGATTGGTTATCAGCTAACGTTGTAATGGGTGCGGATTATCAAAATGAAATTCTTACTCGTGCTGAAGCACCGGATTCTTTCAACGCCTTATTATTTGGTGGTGGAGCAAATCCAACGTCTGGTTTCCAAGATCAAGATACAAATAGAATATTTACATACAATCAGGTAACATCATTAAACTTTGATAAAACCTGGGGTAAACATAACCTTCAGGTAGGAGCATACACTGAGTATTTTAAAGCACACTTTAGAACATTCGGTTTCTTCGCAAGAGGTTTAGATCCTAAGACATTCTCTCCTGGAGATGGTTCTGGTTTTATTGGAGATAACTCAGCAAATGATTTCTTCATTGATACGGCTCAGGCAAACATATTAAATGCAGGTTTATTCTCGTACTTTGGTCGTGCGTCTTATGACTTTGACGAAAAGTATGGTTTAGAAGGAACAATTCGTAGAGATGCTACTAGCCGTTTCGCTGGATCTAATAGATGGGCAACATTCTATTCAGTATCAGCAAGATGGAATATCTCTAACGAAGACTTCATGGAAGGTTCTGGTTTTGATGTATTAAAACTTAGAGCATCTTACGGTACTGCAGGTAACCAAGATATTACTGGTGGTGGATTATTCGGTGGTTTAGATTTAACCGAAGATTTCTTTGCTACAGGTGCTGGTTACGCTAACGCAAACTCAATATCCTTAGCTCAAATTGGTAACCGTGGTTTAAAATGGGAAACCATTGCAACTGGAAACATTGGTATAGATTTCGAAGTTTTAAATAGAAGACTTAGAGGTACTGTTGATGTTTACCAAAGAGAAACTACAGACTTATTCCAAAGTACACCACTTTCTGCTGTAACAGGTATTACACAGCAAGATGCAAACACTGGTTTATTATATAACCGAGGTGTAGATTTTCAGTTAAATTATGATTTAGTGAGAGCTACTTCAGAAGGCGGATTAAATGTGTCTTTAGGAGTTGTTGGTAACTACAACGAAACTGAACTTGATGAAATTCCTAATACAGAAGGCGAAATCATTGGCCTTGGTAGAAATGGTGGAAAATTATTTGAATACTACACGCTTAGATATGCAGGTGTTAATCCAGCAAATGGTGAGTTATTATTCTTAACCGCCGATGGTAACCTAACAGAATCACCTGATGCTAATGGTGACCGTGTATGGTTAGACAAAAACATCTTCCCAGATTGGAATGGTGGTTTCAACTTAGATGTTGATTACAAAGGATTCTTCCTAACTACGCAGTGGAACTACGTAATTGGTGTAGACAGATTTGATGGAGATTATGCTGATGCCTTAGATGCAGATGATTTAGGTCAGTTTACAGCAACAAACGATATCTTAAGAGCTTGGCAGCAGCCAGGAGATGTTACAGATGTACCATCTTGGACAGCTACTAATAGAAACTCATTTGGTAACGGAACACGTTTCTTAACAAGTGCAGATTTCTTAAGACTACGTTTTGCTAGCCTTGGTTACTCATTCCCTTCTAAATTCTTAGAAAATACAGGGTTAACTAATGCAAGAGTTTTCTTTAACGCTGAGAACTTAATAACGTTCAGTGAGTGGAGAGGTTTTGACCCAGAGAACAGATCAAACGGTCAAAGAATATATCCAACACCAAAAACACTTTCTGTAGGATTTGAATTAGGATTTTAATAAAAAATAATTATGAAAAAAATAAGTAAAATAATTTTTATCGCGTTATTAACCATTGTTATGGGATGTAATGATGCGATCGACATAAGACAACCTGGTAGGTTAGATGCAATTAATGCATTCCAATCGGTTGACGATTTAGAACTTGGTCTCTTAGGTCTTTACAATCAGTGGGATTTGACACCAGAGATATCTTTGGCATCAAACTTCTGTGATGAGATCTCTATCGGATTTGATAGTGGTGGACAAGGACTAGCATTATACGGTTTTGTACAGACGCCTGCAACGGCTTCTGGTGCAGATTTCTGGGTACGTAACTTTAGAGTTAACAACCGTGCTAGTATATTGATTGAGGCAGCTGCTAATATTGATCCAGATGCGTCAGAGCTAGCTCAATACAATCAAATTTTAGCTGAAGCATACTTTATAAGAGCTTATGCTAATTTAGAGATGCTGACATACTTTAGCACTGATCCAAGAAATGATAGTGCCTTAGCAGTACCAGTTATTGAATCAGTTCCAGCATTAACTATTCAGCCAGATAGAAGTACTACTGGTGAGTTATGGGACTATATTAATTCTGATATAGCCGAAGCACAAGGATTAATGAATTCGCAATCAGGTGTAACACGTTTATCTGTGGATGCTATTAATGCATTTAGAGCAAGAGCCGCTAATTTAAGAGGTGATTACTCAACGGCTGCGAGTTTAGCACAGCAATTGCTAACGGCTTATCCAATTGCAAACCAAGTGAACTATCAATTAATGTTCTTAGATGCAAGTAACTCTGAAATTATATTCAAGTTAGAGCGTACATTAAATGATTTCTACGATGGTCAAGTAAACACAGGTTCTGTAGGAACAGGTGGTGGATGGGCAGGTTCTATCTATGCTTTCGTAAGTGCTACTTTAGCAGGTTCTCCATATTTTGAAATGGACAGAAAGCTATACAACATGTTAGACGCTACTCCAGGTGATGTGCGTTACGATGTTAACGTAGCTCCTACGTCAGTGATTAACCCTGATTATGCTACTGATCCAGATCCAGTGAATACAGATATTATCGTAATTCAAAAGTATCAAGGATCAGAAGGTCAACCATTAATGAACGATCTTAAAGTATTTAGATCTTCAGAGATGTTGTTCATCTTAGCTGAAGCAAGAGCTGCACAAAATGACTTACCAGGAGCAGCTGCTCTTATTAAGCAATTACGTGATGCTCGTACAGGTTCAGCACAACCACTACCAGTTTATGGTAGCCAGGCAGAAGCATTTGGTGATATTCTTGACGAAAAGCGTATAGAATTCTGCTTTGAAGGACATCGTTTCAGAGATTTAAAAAGACTTGGTGTTGCCGCTAACCGTGGTATAGATAGAGATGTAACAGATTGTACTCAACAAGGTGATGCTTGTACGTTACCTGCAAGTGATTACAGATTCACTCTTCCTATTCCAATTGTAGAAATTAATGCAAACCCAGGTATTGCTTCGCAGCAGAATCCAGGTTATTAATAAAAAAAAATAGAATTATGAAAAACATATTTAAATTAATGGGATTGTTACTTTGCGTAAGTGTTCTTACCGGTTGCGATCCAGAATCAATAATCTATAGTAATACTGACTTTGTGCAGTTATCTAATGATGCTGCCGCTTCTGTAATAGAAAATAGTGGTGAATCAGTAACAGTAACTGCAATTTTAGGTGCGCCTAGAAGTGAAAGTGTAACAGTTAACTTTGATGTTACTGGTGATGCTTCAAGATTTACATTATCACCAGGTGCTTCTGTAACGATTCCTGCTGGTGAAACTTCAGGTTCAATTACTTTAACTCCAGTTGATGATGATGAAATCAATGGAGATGTAGATATTGTAGTTGCTTTATCAGCGAGCAATAGCTTAGGCATTGGTCTAGGCGGTGAAGCTGTGTCTTCAGTTAGTAAAACAATTACTATCGTAGATGATAACGTCCCTTGTAACGATGTCTTAGTATCTGTTACAACAGACCGTTGGGGAGATGAAACTTCATGGAATATTACTGATAGTACAGGTGCAGTAGTTGCATCTGGTGGACCATACGCCTTCTTAGGTTCTGGTGAATCAGAAACTTATGATACTGTAGTTTTCTTAGAAGATGGATGTTATACATTTACCTTGTTTGATTCATATGGTGATGGTCAGGACTATGGTTTCTATAGTGTTACTTGTGGAGCTATAGTGCATGCTGAAGGTGCTGGAGCTTTAGACGGTGGCGGTGGAACTTTCGAGTCTACTGATTTCTGTGTAAACCAGTAAATAAATATTCTAGATAGAATATATATAATAATTATACTTAAAGAGAGTTTGTGTTATCACAGACTCTCTTTTTTTTATTACTGGTTATGTATTAGCATAACTTACATTTATTTATTTTTGACCTAAATTCATTTACATGCGCTATTGCCTTGGGTTTTTTATTTTTATGATGTCGTGTACATTTATGTTTTCTCAAGAAAAGGACGGAAATGTAGCAAGAGTGCAAGACAGTACAAGACTGCAAAAAGCGAGGATTAAAGAAAAAGATAGGTCAGATAGGCAAGGAAATAAACCTAAAATAGAAGACTATAAAAAAATTTCCTTTAGCTCGGATACAACGTATATCGATACTACCTTAACCATAAAGAAAGAATATAAATTTAACTACCTCAGAAAAGATAATTTCAATCTTCTTTCTTTTGCAAATATCGGCCAGACGTATAATAACCTAAGCTATGACAGAGTCGAACAAAACACCATCCCTTTATTTGGAGCTCGAGCAAGGCACTTTAATTATATGGAGGTGTCTGATATTGACTACTACAAAGTTCCGACACCTTTAACTGAACTATTCTATAAAACAGCATTTCAACAAGGTCAGGTCCTAGATGCTTTTTTTACTGTAAATACATCAAAGAATTTTAATTTTTCCATTGCTTATAAAGGGCTTAGATCTCAAGGTAATTATAGGAATACATTGACAAGTACTGGCAATTTTAGATTTACTAGTAATTATCAAGCCAAAAATGAAAATTACCGAGTAAGACTGCATTTAGTGTTTCAGGATTTATTGAACCAGGAAAATGGAGGTCTAACAGATGATGGTGTTTCAAATTTTGTGTCTGGTGCGCCTGAGTTTGATGATAGAGGCGTTTTTACACCTCAATTTGAAAATGCCGAGAATATTCTAGAAGGCAGGCGATACTATTTTCAACAAGAATTCGATATAATCAAGCAAATTGATTCTATAAATCCTTTTAATCTTTCTATTTATAATACTATCTCTGGGGAAAATAGATATTACCAATACACTCAGTCTGCGAGTGCATCTAATTTTTTTGGTGAATCCTTTAATAATTCAATTAATGACAAAGTAGAGCTAGATGATTTTAACGCCAATATAGGCGTACGATTAGTAAATGATGTTATAGGTAATCTAGATGTTCAATTAAATTATAACAAAATTAATTATGGTTATGATGCCGCAGTCTTTACAGAGTCCGGTGCTATTAGTAATCGAATAAAAGAAAACATTTTTAAATTCAATAGTGACTACAATAAGTCGATAGGTAAATTTGATTTTAGCGGTAGCTTGGATATTAATTTAAGCGAAAATTTTAGTGGTAATTTTACACAAGCACAAATTGATTATCAATTTAGGGGTGGTTTAAAATTTGTTGCTTCAATTAGTAATCAATCAAGATTGCCTAATTTCAATTTTTTACTCTACCAAAGTGATTATTTAAATTATAATTGGGATAACTATAAGGAATTTAAAAATGAGAGATCTCAGAAAATAGCATTCTCTTTTTTGGCCGATGATATTATAAATGCTCATGTTGATGTTACGAACATTTCAAATTATACTTATTTTGCACAAACGTCAGATGCTGAAAATGGAATGATTAAACCATTTCAGTATAACAATTCTTTACAATACCTGCGCGTTAAATTAGAAAAGGAATTTAAGTTAGGTAATTTTTATTTAGATAATACCCTACTGTATCAAACTGTAAATAACGATCAATCTGTATTTAATGTACCTACTTTTATAAGTCGTAATACCTTATATTATTCAAACCGTATTTTTAAAAATGCAATGCATTTACAAACAGGGATTGTATTTAATTGGTTCTCTAAGTATAATATGAATGGATACGATCCTTTATTAGCAGAATTTTATGTTCAAAACCAACAGCAGTTGGGTGGCTTTCCAAGATTAGATTTTTTTATCAATGCTAAAGTTAGGCAAACCCGTATTTTTCTAAAGGCAGAACATTTTAATAGCGCTTTCACAGGCTATAACTACTTCTCTGCACCTAATGTGCCTTACCGCGATTTCACTTTGCGCTTTGGTCTCGTATGGAATTTCTTTTTGTAATTAATTTAGATTTTATAAAAGGATAGATATAGTAAGATCAGATGTTTTTCTTCCGAAAAAGATGAAATAAAGTCAATATTAATCGTATATTTATAGTCCGCCCAAATATTTTCAAAGTACTTTCTACTTAGCTTTCAGGTAATTACAATAATTCCAAAACCATTCTAAAATTTTTTACATAAAGAATGTTGTAGGAAATAAAAAAGGGTTTTATATTTGCACCCGCTAAACGCCTAAGGGATTTTAGCAGAGTAAAGAAATAAGTTCATTAACATATTGAAT
>JABDIQ010000155.1 GCA_013003655.1 Winogradskyella sp.
GTAGGAGGCATGCCATATTCTAAGGCTCTTAAGAAATCATGATCTATAAATTCTGTAGCTTCATCATCGCCTTTAGCAGCAAGTTTTAATTGATGCTCAAATCGTTCTCTTTGATCTATTGGATCGTTAAGTTCTGAATAGGCATTGGCTATTTCTTTGCCACATACCATGAGTTCAAACCGTTCTGTTAATTCTGGATTTTCACGATGCTCTTTGCATAACGGGCTCATCTCTTTCGGATAGTCAATTATAAAAGTAGGTTGTATATAATTAGCTTCACATTTTTCGCCAAAAATCTCATCAATCAACTTTCCTTTACCCATGGTTTCATCTACTTCCACACCTAGGTTTATAGCTGCTTCTCTAATTTGGTCTTCAGATTTACCAGTAATATCAAAACCAGTATGGTCTTTTATAGCACCTGCCATAGTCACTCTTGGATATGGCGCTTTAAAATCTATTTCATTATTACCAAACATGGCTTTGGTAGTTCCGTTTACTTCTATTGCGCAATGTTCTAATAGATTTTCACAAAAATCCATCATCCAATTATAATCTTTGTAAGCAACATAGATCTCCATAGCGGTGAACTCAGGATTATGAGTTCTGTCCATACCTTCGTTTCGAAAATTCTTTGAAAACTCGTAGACACCATCAAAACCACCAACAATTAAACGTTTTAAATATAATTCATTAGCAATACGCATATAAAGTGGAATATCTAAACTATTGTGGTGTGTTACAAAAGGACGCGCGGCTGCACCTCCAGGAATGGGCTGCAGAATTGGTGTTTCAACCTCAAAATAGCCAGCATCATTAAAAAATTGACGCATGGCATTAAATAGTTTTGTACGCTTAACAAAAACGTCTTTTACATGCGGATTCACTACTAAGTCCGCATAGCGTTGACGATATCTTTGTTCTGCATCTGTAAACGCATCATGGACTTTGCCTTCAGCGTCAACTCGTGGTTGAGGTAGTGGTTTTAAGGCTTTACTTAATAATGTAAAATCCTTTACCATTACTGTTTTTTCACCCACTTTTGTCGTAAATAAAACACCTTCAATGCCTATAAAATCACCTATATCCAATAGCTTTTTATAAACATCATTGTATTTGCTTTTGTCTTCACCAGGGCAAATTTCATCTCTATTGAAATAGACTTGAATACGACCTT
>JABDIQ010000006.1 GCA_013003655.1 Winogradskyella sp.
ATATTAACCTTTTAGTTTTTAATGGAACGTCTTTGGTAAACTGTTCTTTTTGCGTTGTTACAAAGTATTGAAACATTGGTTTGTAATGTTCTAAATGAGGAGCAACTTCTTCGTTTTGAAAGTAAGCCTTTAATTGAGCTTCCTCTTCAAGGGACGTTTCAGCGTTCTCATACTTTGTAATTAATTTCTCTATGTTATTTAATGCCATAACTATGGGTGCTTGTTAACTTTTCTCTAATTGTTTTTCTTGCTCTAGACAGGTTTACGCGAACTGCTGTTTCATTCATATCTAACATACTTGCAATCTCATTATAATCGTAATCCTCTATATCTCGTAATTGTAATATTATTTTTTGTTGCTCTGGCAACTCTTCAATGATCTTTGAAACCCAATCTACGCTATCTTTGGCTTCTACCTGTTTCTGTAATGAAACGTTATGATCTTGGTAGTTACTATGTACTATTTTTAAATTTTGCGCCTGTTTTGACTTTAACCTATCTAAACAAAAGTTTTTGGTCATGGTCATTGAAAAGGCTTCTACATTTTTATATTCCTCAATCTTCTTATTATTCTTCCACAGTTTCAATAATATTTCTTGCGTGGCATCCTCAGCTTCTTCCTGCGATACTAGTAAACGTTTGGCCAAACGAAATACTTTATCCTTAAAAGGCATCACTAAGCGTACAAAATCGGCCTGTTTCATTTTTATTATTGATTGGTAGAAGTAGTTTTACCCATCTTCATCTTTACGACGATATACTTTTAATTTTGTTACAATTTATTTTAATTTCGCAATAATGTCAGTAATTTTAGAGTTTAACAGACATTATCTACTTGCTTTATATTTGAAAAAGAAATGAAAAAATTAAAACTTATTGCCCTATCTCTAATCATCGGTCTCACGGTAACGAATTGTTTTGAAGACTTAGACGATAATCTCATTGCTTCTAGTGAAATTAATGATTTTGTATGGAAAGCTATGAATATATACTATCTCTATAAAGATAATGTGCCAGATCTTGCTGATGATAGATTTTCTACCAATGAAGAATACGCTAGCTACCTTAACGGTTTTCCTCTGCCAGAGGATCTTTTCCAATCCTTACGATTTCAGCCACAAACCGTGGACAGATTTAGTGTAATAACTTCAAATTATTTCGATCTTCAACAGCAATTAGCAGGCACCACACTTAATAATGGATTAGAGTTCAACTTTTACTTAGAACCAGGTAGTGACACTAACGTTTTTGGAGTTATAAGATTGGTATTAAACAATAGCGTAGCAGATGGACTAAATCTTCAACGTGGGCAAATTATAAGTGGTATTGACGGTACCGAGCTAACCACGGCTAATTTTAGCAGTTTGGCAGCTCAAACTTCATATACATTGAATTTTGCGGATTACAATACCAACGGAACGCCACAAACTGAAGACGATACGATTGTGGCTAATGGTGAAAGCGTGAGTTTAACTAAAGAAGCCTATACTGAAAATCCGGTGCATCTTGTAGATGTGTTTAATGTTGGAGGTGAAACCATTGGCTACTTAGTTTATAATGGCTTTAATTCTAATTTTAATAATCAACTTAATGATGCGTTTGGGCAATTGCAAGCTAGCAATGTTGGGCATCTTGTTCTAGATTTAAGATACAATCCTGGTGGATCTGTTAATACAGCTTCGCTTCTTGCAAGTATGATTACCGGACAATTTGAAGGAGAGGTTTTTTCGAAACTTTTTTATAACAGTACTTTAGAAAGTAATAACACCAATTACCCATTTACTAATTCATTTAACGGTAATACAATAAACAGTCTCAATCTTAGTAAAGTGTATGTATTGACCACAAGCAGATCGGCTTCTGCAAGTGAATTGGTAATCAATAGCCTAAGACCATACGTTGAGGTAGTGCAAATTGGCGACTTTACAACTGGAAAAACACAGGCGTCGACCTTATTGTACGACTCTCCAAATTTTGGTCCTGAGGATATAAATCCTAATCACACCTATGCCTTATTGCCGTTAATTGCGGATTCAACTAATAAGAATGATGAGTTGGTACCTGCAGACGGATTAGAGCCAACTATAAGCCTTATTGAAAGTCCGTCTAATTTCGGAACGCTTGGTGACCTCAATGAACCTTTATTAGCCGCTGCTATTGAAGATATTACTGGCACACCTGGTCGTGCAGCACTACAAGCGGCTTATCCGTTAGTTGATGTTACTAGTGAACTTTCTCCTTCACTGATAGAAAACCGAATGTTTGTGGATATTAATGAGTCTAATTAAGAATCAGTTTACAGCTCTAAACCAAAACCAATACTCAGGTTTCGACCACGAGTTGTAAAGCCATTAAGCTCTTCAAAATCCTTATTTAATAGGTTTGTTAAGGATGCGTAACAACTTAGCGGACTATTTTTAAAATTATGACTCACAAACAAGTCTAACAATCCAAATGGTTTTAATACAACCGATTCACTTTCAAATGTATTAGTGTTAAAAAACACATCTCGCCGTTCCGCATTGTACTGGTATGCAATATTGAGGTTTGCGCCAGTAAACGGTCTGTAGTTGATAGACGAATTAACTTTAAACTCTGGAATTCTTAGATTAAGCTCTTCATTTAACTTGGTGTAAGTAGCATTGACATAGATTTTTAATTTATCTGAAAGATCGGTCTGTGCAGTAAATTCTAGTCCGCTAGCCTTAAATGACTCAGATACATTTTGATATTGAAACACAAAATTTCCGGTGTCTCTAAAATCTATAAATTGATCCTCGTTTCTGGTAAAATAACCCAAACTTAATCGCGTATTATTTTTTAAGGCAACTTCAGTACCTAACTCAATAGTTTGGTTTTCTTCTGGTTGTAGATCGGGATTTCCAAAATTGGGCTCAAACAATTGGTATAGCGATGGTGTTATATATGCTGTTGATAGACTTACAATCCCTTTAACGTATCCAAAATTGGTTTCTTTTACGTACGAAGGATTAATACTGTAGACCAAATGGCTACCATATTCGCTATGATTATTCAATCTAAGGCCTGCATTTAACTGTATCCCTATGTCTGTTGTTAATACTGAATTTAAATAAACATCGGCTATTGTAAACTGAGCGTTTTCAGGATCTATATCTTGGTTGAAATCTGATTCACCAAAAGGAATAGAAAAACTCTCCATTTGATTATCTTGAATGTTTAAACCAGTAAGCAAATAAAAATTATCAGTGACATTATACCTGTTATAAACATCAACAACCAGACTGTTGGACTTAAAGAGGGTAGGAAAGTTAGATTCCACCTCTCTTTCAACATTATTAAGTGCAGCATTAAGGTTAAAACTCCCCTTTTTATAACTGTATTGAGATGTCAATCCTAAGCGATGCTGATTGGTTAACAACCTATTGGCAGCATCCATCATGGCAAAACTATCATCAAAATCTGCCTTAAATCTATCAAAACTAAAATAGGAGGTTACCTTAAGCCTTGAACTAACATCATACCCTAATTTAAAATTACCGTTATAGCTATTAAAGACATCGGTTTCTTTACCTGACTGAATAGCGGAAAGACCATCGGTAAATTGATGTCCAAAACTAGCTAAATAAGTAATCTCACCTAATGTTCCGTTTAACGCTATACTATTTCTAAAATCATTGATGGTAGAATTCTGCTCTGATGACGCACTATTTGTACCAAGTACTGATTTAAGTTGAAGTTGTACTGGCTGATTTTCTGGATCTTTGAGTTTAATATTAATCACTGCTGTAGCTGCGCCAGTGCCATAAAGTGTACTTGAAGCACCTTTTAATATTTCAATAGATTCAACCTGATCTGCATTTAAAAGACGTAGATCATAATCATTGCCTATTTGAGACGGATCTGTAACTTGTATGCCATCAATAAGTATAAGTACTTGTCTATTACGGCCACCTCTAATAAAATAGCTAAGATTTTGTCCTGCATTACTTCGTGCACCATTAATTTCCACACCTACAGTTCTACCCAAAATATTTGCAATTGACTGACCAGAATATTCCTCTAGCTCTGATGCTGAGATTTTGGTGATAATTTTGCCAGACGTTGATCGCTTTTGTTTAAAACGAGTATCTGTTACAACGACTTCATCTAATTGTTGAAGTTCAAGTGAGTCTGTTGATTGTTGTGCGTAGAGAACAGTCATTGCAGCAATGCACCACAAACCGACTAAAAAAAGTCTTTTTTTCATTAAATTTTAATTGTTCGAGAACATATAGCGAACCATACGTAAACTTCTATCCCGAAAGTTATACTTCTATGTTGAAAAAGGCAGGTCTCCTGACTTGCGTCTTGTTGTTGGTCTTCCCAGGAATATCCCAGTGACATTGAAGGTTACAACAAGCATATTAGCTTACAGTTGCGGGAACAGCTCTGGAATTTCACCAGATTCCCT
>JABDIQ010000018.1 GCA_013003655.1 Winogradskyella sp.
CTTTTACAAAGTGATGTTGCCAGTCCGCATACCTATTTAAAATTAAACACCAGTTTTTGGAAAATAAAATATACCAATACATGGATGTGGTTAAGAGATGTAAGACAGGACGTATTAGAAGATGGTGCTTTTTTAACCAAGTACATGGCAAATCATTACTTAAGTTGGAATGTCTCTAAGCGATTAAATATAGGATTATTTGAATCTGTGATCTGGATAGATAGTAATGGACGTGGATTTGATATTAATTATCTCAACCCAATTATACTTTACAGAGCCATAGAATTTGCTACTGGTCAAGATGCTGGTAATGCTATATTAGGATTATCATCAAAATTTAAAGTGAATAATAACATCAATTTATATGGTCAATTTATCTTAGATGAGTTTTCATTAAATGATGTTAAAGCGGGTAATAAAAGTTGGCGGAACAAATTTGGTTTTCAACTAGGGGCAAAGTATTATAATGCATTTAATGTAGACAATTTACTACTACAGGCAGAATTTAATCAAGTGAGACCATACACCTATTCTCATAACAGTATTGTACTCAATTACGGTCATAATAACCAGCCTATGGCACATTTATGGGGTGCAAATTTTAGGGAGCTTGTGCTCATAGGGAGATACAATTACAAACGTTGGTTTGCAGATGTTAAGGTCATTTTTGGCAAACGCGGATTTGATTTTAACACTGTTGATGATAGCTTTAATTATGGTGGTGATATCTACAGAACTGAAGAAGATAGAAATGCTGAAACAGGAATTACTGTAGGTCAAGGGAATACTACAAATATTTTTCATTCAGAATGGCAAGCTGGTTACATCATAAACCCAGCAACCAATCTTAGATTGTTTACAAATATTATTATTAGAGATTTTAATCCAATAGCCACAACGACAAAGACAATGGCTTCAAACACGTTATGGTTTAGTGTAGGATTAAGAACCGATATATTTAATTGGTATATGGATTTTTAGGGATGTGTATGTCTCATAAAAGGTTGCAAAATGTAGTTTAATAAGAAAAAGGTGATTTTCAAATTGTTAAGTATTGTTTAAACTAAAATTAAGCATTGCTCATAATTAAATTTCAAGCTATCTTTGCACTCGCAAATAAAATCTATAATTAAATTGCATTTGAGCGGTATCAAAACTTCTGTAAATTTTAGTTCTTTAGTTTCTGATTTCAAGGAAATTACCAAGATTAGATTATCCGTAAGTGTTGTTTTTTCTTCTATTGCTGGTTATCTATTAGGTGCAGAAACGATTAGCTTCGTCACAATCATGTTACTCATGTTTGGTGGTTATTTTATGGTTGGTGCTTCTAATGCATATAATCAAATTATTGAACGGGATTTAGATGCGTTGATGGATAGGACTAAAAACAGACCGATTCCTGCTGGTAGAATGAGTGTCAATGTTGCATTTATAATTGCTACGTCATTCACAATCCTTGGACTAATTACGCTGTATGTTATTAATCCTAAAACAGCCATGTATGGCGCAATATCCATTTTTTTGTACACTAGCGTTTATACACCATTAAAAACCAAAACACCGTTATCTGTGTTCGTAGGTGCCTTACCAGGAGCAATTCCATTTATGTTAGGATGGGTGGCTGCAACAAACGATTTTGGTATAGAACCCGGAACGTTGTTTGCTGTGCAATTCTTTTGGCAATTTCCACATTTTTGGGCAATAGGCTGGTTTCTTTACGATGATTATAAGAAAGGTGGCTTTTTTATGCTACCAACAGGAAAGCGAGATAAAGGCACTGCGGTTCAAATCATTTTATATACCGTCTGGACTATTATAGTGTCTATTTTGCCAGTTTTTGGTTTTACAGGAGAATTAAAACTATCAATAGTTGGAGCTGTATTAGTGTTTTTATTAGGATTAGTGATGTTGTATTATGCACTAAGACTTTTCAAATTAAGAACTGCTAAGGCTGCTAAAGATCTCATGCTTTCCAGCGTTTTATATATTACCCTTTTACAAATTATATACGTAGCAGATAAGTTTATACGATAATATGGATTTAACACAAGGAACACCAGAAGAGAAACGAATAAGATCAAAGAAGATGATGTTGTGGTTTGGAATTATTTCCTTAACCATGTCTTTTGCCGCATGGACCAGTGCGTTTATCGTAAGTAGTACTAGAGAAGATTGGTTAAGTAATTTTGAATTACCAACCGCATTCTCAATAAGCTTAATCATCATTTTAATTAGCAGTATCACTTTTATTCTAGCTAAGCGCAGTCTAAAGCAGGGTAAAAGAGAATTGACCACAGTATGGCTTCTAGTAACTCTAATATTAGGACTTGTTTTTATATACAATCAATTTGTAGGTTTCAGAGAAATTATTGATCAAGGTTATAATTTTACTGGACCAACGAGTAATATTACAATGTCCTATATTTTTCTCATTGCCGCAGTGCACATAATGCATGTGGTCGTTGGTCTTATTTGCCTTTTAGTTGTAATTTATAATCATTTTAAACAAAAATATAATGCCACTAATCTACTTGGTTTAGAACTGGCTTTAAATTTCTGGCATTTTGTAGACCTGTTGTGGGTTTACCTGTTTTTGTTTTTATATTTCTTTAGATAAATAAATTGATTATTTTTGTCCAATCATAAAAATCTAAATTTCATTTATGGATTCTACAGTAGTTAGTACTGGTACCGAAGGAAAAACTTGGGGTGGAGGAAACCGGCCATTAGGAGCAAGCTATGGTAAGTTAATGATGTGGTTCTTTATTGTATCAGATGCATTGACATTTTCTGGCTTTTTAGCAGCATACGGTTTTTCAAGATTTAAATTTATTGATTCTTGGCCTATAGCTGATGAGGTATTTACCCACGTTCCATTTTTACACGGACAAGAGTTACCAATGATCTATGTAGCCTTCATGACATTTATTTTAATTATGTCATCAGTAACAATGGTATTAGCTGTAGATGCGGGTCATAAGTTAGATAAGAAAAAAGTGACACTTTATATGTTCCTAACCATTATTGGAGGAGCCATATTTGTTGGTTCTCAAGCTTGGGAATGGGCAACATTTATTAAAGGTGATTACGGTGCTGTACAAACAAAAGGAGGCAATATTTTACAATTTTTAAATACCGAAGGTGAACGTGTGGCAATTTCAGAATTTGCAACTCCTATTGCAGATGCTAGAACCGAACATGAGCGTAGCAACGGACTCTGGTTTGTTGAAGAAGGGACGCTAACTACATATTCAATAAATGAGGTAGTACAAGGCTTTGAAGCTAATCCAGATTTATTGGTAAGAACACAAACACTAACCGAAACCGGTGAAAAAACAATCTTAAGTAGAGAAGAATCACTATTGACGTTAAAAACTAATGGTCAAAGTGTTGTAGAAGGTGCCAATCTGCGTGTCAACGAATATGGCACATCGTTATTTGCAGATTTCTTTTTCTTCATTACAGGATTTCACGGATTTCACGTATTCTCTGGAGTCGTAATTAATATTATTATATTTTTTAATGTAATTCTTGGAACTTACGAACGAAGAGGGTCTTATGAAATGGTTGAAAAAGTTGGGTTGTACTGGCACTTTGTAGATTTAGTCTGGGTATTTGTATTTACCTTCTTTTATTTGGTTTAAACAGAATAAATTATATCACAATAAATGGCACACGCACATAAATTAGAAATATTAAGAGGACTAATAAAATTTAAGTCTAATACTCAAAAAATCTGGGGTGTACTTATATTATTATCTATAATTACAGCCGTTGAAGTTGTTTTGGGTATTTATAAGCCCGAAGTCTTGATGACACAGATATTAGGAATGAAAGGTCTTAATTGGATTTTCATTATCCTTACTCTAGCTAAAGCCTATTATATTACATGGGATTTTATGCACATGAGAGACGAAAAAGCAAGTTTACGCCGCATGGTTGTATGGACTGCTGTTTTTCTAATATGTTACCTTATTTTCATTCTTTTACAAGAAGGTGGCTATATTTTCGACATTTACGATGAAGCATATATAAAACGCGATTTTTAAATCTTAAAAAATGCGTTAAATGATAGTAAAAAAGGTGGTTATAAAGACCACCTTTTCTATTTTTGCACAATGAAATCAAATAAAATAAAACGAAATTTTGTCCTTGGCATTTTATTCTTTTTGCCAGTAATATTTTTGTTATTCTTATATCCGTCAAAACATAATTATACGCCTTTAGATGTTATACAAACTGATGTAAAAGAAATTACTAACTTTTCATCAGATGCATCTGATAAAATAATGCTAAAAGACCATATTACTATTCTTGCTTTTCTGGGTGAAACGCCACTTGAAAACGGAATTGCAGCTTCAAACCTTAAAGAATTAGTTTACGATAAGTTTAAGGGTTTTAAAAAATTTCAGATCGTTGTAGCGGTGCCTTATGGAACAGAAGTCAAAATAAAAGAACTTAAACAAGAGATCAATACATACGAAGATCTTAAGTTTTGGCATTATGTTTATGGCACACCCGAAGACATAAAAGGGCTTTTTAATAGTCTAAAATTTGACACTGTACTTAGACCAGATTTATCGACAGATGTTGTTTATATTATAGACACTGAACGTAATCAAAGAGGCCGCTTAGATGGAAGAGACGAAAGGGAAATGAAGACCAATAAGCCTACCTACATGCTAACAGGATACGATTGTATAGATATAAGAGATATAAAGAATAAGATGAGCGATGATCTGAGAATTCTGTTTACCGAATATCGTCAAAAACGAAAAGGAAATTTTGATTCTAGTTCAAGACGGGCTCAAGACTTAAAACAATCAGATGAGTAATAAAAATAAATATTCGTACGTAGGCATTACGTTGGTGATACTTGTCTTTGGTATCATATTTATACCAAAAATTGTTGATAGAATTTCTAATAAGGATGTGTCGCGGGAAGAAAGTAGAAGTACCACTTTAAAGCCTAACGAGGAACGTGATGCATCTAGTGATCTTGCCTATCTTGTAATCAACGGTGAGCGCAAAAGAGTACCAGAATTTAAATTTATAAATCAATATAGAGATACAATAACTAATGAAGATTATCTGGGCAAGGTCTATGTTGTTGAATTTTTCTTTACCACTTGCCCAACCATTTGCCCAAGAATGAATCAAAACCTTGTTCAAATTCAAAATACATTTCAGTCGCGAGAAGATTTTGGCATAGCATCCTTCACCATTACACCACATATTGATACACCAGAAGTATTGAAGGATTATGCTCAACGTTATGGTATAACTCACCCTAATTGGCACCTTATGACAGGTGATCAAGAGACCATTTATAAATTAGCCAACGAAGGTTTTAATTTGTACACGGCCGAAGATAAGAGCGTAGAAGGTGGATTTGAGCACTCTGGAAATTTTGCACTAATTGATAAAGAGGGCTACATAAGATCACGCTATGACAAATCCGGAAATCCTTTAATTTTTTATAACGGTATAGTGTCTGAAGCTGAAGGCGTAGATGACGACGGTATTTCTCAAGAAATAACCATTTTAAAAGAAGATATAACCAAACTTTTACAAGAAAAGTAATGAATACAGAAGCACTAAATAAAGAAAAGAAATACAATAAATGGATTGTGGTTTTATCAATAGTGATACCACTGGCAGTTGCAGTACTTTTTGGAGTTAACCTGCGCGAATTGGGTTTTGATGTAGAGCCTTTAACATTTTTGCCACCAATCTATGCCACTACTAATGGAATAACGGCTCTGTTATTGGTTGCAGCATTTGTAGCGATAAAAAACAAGAATAGAAAACTACATGAAAGACTCATGAAATTTGCCATCATACTTTCAGCCGCTTTTTTAGTTATGTATGTGGCGTATCATATGACCAGTAATTCTACACCATATGGAGGCGAAGGATTGATGAGATATCTTTACTTTTTTATCCTTATTACACACATTTTACTCTCTATAGTAATCATACCATTTGTGCTAATAACCTACGTTAGAGCCATAACTAACAATATTGAACGCCACAAGAAAATAGCGAGGTACACATTTCCAATGTGGTTATATGTGGCAGTAACTGGTGTTATTGTTTATATCATGATCTCACCTTATTATGCATAGACTATGATCAACTCACGACGCAAGCTATTAGTGATATTTTTAGTTCTTTTCGTTTCATTGAATGCAGAAGGTCAGTGTGCCATGTGTCGTGCTGTTTTAGAAAGCGGCGAAGACCAATCAACAGCCGAAGGCATAAACAATGGTATTATTTACCTTATGGCTATACCATATGTTCTAATAGGTGGAATACTTTTTTACATTTACAAGACATACTCTAAAAAAACAAAAGCCAACTAGTTGTTTCTATAGTATTTATCATATTTAGAAACTTTAACTCTTAACACTTTATTGGCATAAATAACTTGCAGATTTAATTAAAATTGCACTAGTTAATTCTGCGTTTTATGATAGAGATCAAAGATTTACACAAATCTTATCACATGGGTTCTAATTCCCTGCATGTATTAAAAGGAATCAATTTCAATGTTAAAGAAGGTGAATTGGTTTCTATTATGGGATCATCAGGATCTGGAAAATCTACATTACTTAACATTCTAGGTATGTTAGATGAAGCAGATGAAGGAACTTATCGCCTCGATGGAGTTCCTATAAAAAATTTAAATGAAAAGGTTGCAGCAAGATATAGAAACAAGTTCTTAGGATTTATTTTTCAGTCATTTAATCTTATCAATTACAAATCTGCATTAGACAATGTAGCCATGCCATTGTTTTATCAAGGTATGAAGCGAAAAGAACGCATTGATAAAGCTGCTCATTACCTTGAGAAAGTAGGTCTTGCAGAATGGTCGCATCACTTACCAAGCGAATTGTCTGGTGGTCAAAAACAAAGAGTAGCTATTGCACGAGCTCTGGCCAGTGACCCAAAGGTTTTATTGGCAGATGAACCAACAGGAGCGTTAGACTCTGTTACCTCACACGAAGTCATGGACCTTATTCAGGGAATTAATGATGAAGGAAAAACTATACTCATCGTTACGCATGAAAATGATATTGCACAAATGACTAAACGCATCGTTAATCTTAAGGATGGCGTAATTATAGACGATACAGTAGTAAAACAAATAAGAGCCAAACAATATGTTTAATATAGAACGTTGGCAGGAAATATTTGAAACTCTAAGTAAAAATAAGCTTAGAACATTTTTAACAGGACTATCAGTAGCCTCAGGAATATTTATTCTTGTAATTCTTTTAGGATTTAGTTCTGGAATTGAAAATGGAGTTACCTCCGAATTTCAATCGGATGCTACTAATGAAATAAGTGTAAGAACTAGAAGAACAACCAAAGGTTATAAAGGATTAAATCCTGGCAGAAGAATTCAATTAAAAGACGCTGATTTCAATGATATTTCCAATAAATATGATGATGCTTTAGAATATAGATCTGCAGGATATAGCATATGGGGAGGACAAATAACATATAAAAATAATGTCGGAAGCTTTAGAGTACAAGGTGTTATGCCCGATTATCAATTTATAGAAAACGCTGATATAGGCTTAGGACGATATATCAATTACTCTGATATAGATGAGGGTAAGAAAGTAGCTGTAATTGGGACTAAAGTAAGATTAGACCTTTTTAAAGACGAAAATCCTATTGGTGAAGAAATCGTAATATCAGGAGTAAATTTCAAAGTTGTTGGTGTCTATTACGACCCAGGAGGAGAGCGCGAAGAAGGTAATGTATACCTGCCGTTAACAACAGTACAGCGTGCGTTTAATGGAGGTGATAGAATAAGAGACATGGCATTTACAGTACAAATGTCTAAAAACTTTGATGAGGCCGTGGAATTATCCAAAGCACTGTCTTTGGGAATTGAAAATGATTTAAAACAAACACATATTGTTGCACCAAATGATATTGCTGCAATCAGTGTTAATAATACATTAGAAGAGGCAAAGAAAATCTATTCGCTTATTGATACCATTAAAGCCGTATTTTGGTTTATAGGTATTGGTACCATAATCGCTGGTGTTGTAGGAGTAGGAAACATAATGATTATTATTGTTAAAGAAAGAACAAAAGAAATAGGAATAAGAAAAGCTCTAGGAGCGGAACCTGTTTCAATAATTGCCATGATTCTTCAAGAAGCCATTTTTGTAACAATGTTTGCAGGACTTTTTGGATTAATCGCTGGCTTAGCACTGTTAGAATTGGTTGGTCCTCAAGTAGATAGTGCATTCATTAAATATCCACAAGTAGACTTTGCAACAGCATTAACTACGGTTTTTATATTAGTTACTGCGGGTGCACTAGCAGGATTTATTCCGGCCTACAGAGCAGCTAAAATTAAACCCATTATAGCACTAAGAGACGAATAATATGTTTAATAGCGATCGTTGGAATGAAATTATTGAAGCCCTTAATGCTAATAAGGTCAGAACCTTTTTAACTGCATTCGGCGTATTTTGGGGTATAACTATTCTAGTATTATTACTTGCTTTAACCAATGGCCTCAGAACAGGTGTAACTGCTGAATTTGGGGATTTTGCAACTAATTCCATGTTTATGTGGGCGCAACGTAGTTCAATGCCCTATAAAGGATTGCCTAAGTCAAGACGTTTTAACTACAAGATATCAGACGCGGACGCCATGAGAGCGGAAATACCTGAGCTAAAATATATTTCGCCAAGAAATTCATTAGGAGGTTATCAAGGCGCTAATAACGTTATTAGAGGTACAAAAGTAGGCGCTTTTAGAGTCTATGGCGATTATCCCGAATACATAAAACAACAGTCCATGGATATTCTTCAAGGACGTTATCTCAACTATTCAGATATTGAAGATAAGCGAAAAATTTGCGTTATAGGAACTGACGTAGTAAGAGGGCTTTACGATAAAGAGGAAGAAGTCATAGGAAGTTATATTAAGATCAATGGAGTTAACTTTATGGTCGTAGGTACTTTTAAGTTTTCTAATAGCCAAGGTGACTCAGAAGAAGAAGCAAATACCATATTTATACCGTTTACAACGTTCAATCAAGCCTTTAATTATGGCGATAGAGTAGGTTATTTTGCGATAACAGCAAATGATAATGTAAATATTACAGACGTGAAGCAACGGGTTTTTGACCTTATGAAAGTAAGACACTCGCTTCATCCACTAGATGACAGGGCAATTGGGCATAGAGATATCTCAGAACAATTTGAAAAGGTAAATGGGTTATTTAATATCCTCACTGTTGTTGGCTATTTTGTAGGAGCATTAGTCTTAATGTCTGGAGTTATAGGTATTAGCAACATTATGCTCATAGTTGTCAAGGAACGCACCAAAGAAATTGGTGTACGACGAGCATTAGGTGCCACACCATGGACCATCAAAGCACAAATTCTTCAAGAAAGTCTAATTTTAACCATCTTAGCAGGAATGACAGGAATTTCATTCGCTGGAGGTGTAATATGGGTGATGAATTATTTACTAGACCTTAATGGGCCTGTAGAAAATTTTGCTAATCCAAGTGTTAGTATGCAAGTCGTCTTTACAGCACTTATTATATTAACCGTGTCGGGTTTATTAGCAGGTTTAATACCTGCAAATAGCGCCACAAAGATGAAACCCGTAGACGCATTACGAATAGAGTAGAAATTAACCATTAATCATAAAATGAAAAGAACCAGAACTGTTATTATTTTAGTTGTTATAATCGTTGCATTTGCATCGGCCTTATATTATCTATGGCAAAAGAATCAGGAAGATCCTATAACTTATGCTACACAACAAGCCTCTAAAAAAACCATAGTTGTTAATACTGTAGCAACAGGAAGTATTGTGCCAATGGAGGAAATATTAATAAAGCCAAATATCTCTGGTGTTATTGAGGAGGTATTTATAGAAGCTGGAGAATATGTTAACTCAGGAGATCTTATAGCTAAGATTAGAGTAATTCCTAATGTCTCCTCATTAACAAATGCAAAAAACAGCATAGCATCAAACGTTACAGCTTTGGAAACTGCTAAAATTAATTTACAAACGCAACAAGCCAATTACGATAGACAAAAGGCACTATTTGAAAAAGGTGTGATTTCTGCAAACGATTTTGAAACCATAAACAACACATATCTACAGGCAAAACAGAGCGTTGAACAAGCCAAAATCAATGTCACTCAAGCCCGTCAGAATTACGACATCATAAAAACAGGAACAACATCTGGTTTGGGCAATATTGCACAAACTCAAGTTAGAGCTACTGTTTCAGGCATGGTGCTAGATGTACCTGTTAAAGCAGGTAACCAAGTCATTGAAGCAAATAATTTTAATGAAGGTACTTCTATTGCGTCATTAGCTGATATCAAGAAAATGATCTTTGAAGGCAAAGTAGATGAAAGTGAAGTTGGTAAAATAAAAGAAGGTCTTCCACTAGAAATTACAGTAGGAGCTATTGAAAACAAGAAATTCGATGCCATACTAGACTACATCGCGCCAAAAGGGGTGGCTGAAAATGGAGCCATTCAATTTGAAATAAAAGGTACGCTTAAAAAGATAGACTCAACCTTTATTAGAGCTGGGCTAAGCGCCAATGCTTCAATTATTTTAGATAAAGCCGAAGATGTTTTAGCTATACCCGAAGCATTAGTACAGTATGATGCTAAAACCAAAGAGCCTTTTGTAGAAGTTGAAATAGGCGATCAAAAATTTGAACGTAAAAATGTAGAACTCGGTATCAGCAACGGTATTTTTGTAGAGGTTAAAAATGGCGTTTCAGAATCTGATAAAATTAAAGTATGGAACCAGTTACAAGGTCCACCACAATACGCACGTGGAAACTAATTTCTTTTTTTTGTAACACTTTATATATTAAGTATACTTATAGATTAATTATGAAAAACTTACTCTTAATAATTACACTTTTTGCTACAATATTTGTAGCGCAAGCACAAAATAAAAAATGGACACTCAAGGAGTGTGTTGTCTATGCATTAGAAAACAATATTTCTGTAAAGCAAAGTGAATTAGATATTGATGCAACTGATGCTGACCGCTTGAGTGCTTTGGGTAATTTTTTACCTACCCTTAGTGCCAGAGGTAGTTATCAAGCCAATACTGGTTTAAGTTTTAATCCAACCACCAATCAAGCAGAAACGGTAACATTCTTATCAGCATCTGGTAATATAAATGTAGGTTACACATTGTTTGATGGATTACGAAATTTTAGGCAAGCGCAACGAGCTAAACTTTCAAGATTATCTAGTCAGTATAGATTATCTAAAATGAAAGATGATATTTCTTTATTTGTGGCAAATGGATTTCTGCAAGTCATATTAAATAAAGCCAATTTGGAGGTGTTAATAGCTCAGAATGAAGTAACTAAAGAGCAAATAGATAGAACAAAAGAGTTGGTAGATGCTGGAGTATTGCCACAAGGAGATTTATTAGAAATACAAGCAACTGATGCCAGTGAAAAGCAATCTATAGTAAATGCCCAAAACACGGTGCAGATTTCATTAATTAGTTTAGCTCAGTTGTTATTAATTGAAGATTACGAAAATTTTGATATTGAAGATGAGGGATATAATATTGTAGATGATGGTGTTTCTTCACAAAATGTCTACACCATTATAGACAGTGCTAAAGAAGTGAGAAGTGAAATTAAGATCGCTGAGAAAAGTGTTGAGCTTGCAGAAAAAGATGTTCAAATTGCAAAAGGCTCATACCTACCTACCTTATCGGCATTCTTTGGTTATAATACACGATATACCGATAGTGATCCTACACCATTTTCAGAACAGATATATATTAACGATGGTTTAGGGTATGGTTTAAGTCTTAACATTCCTATTCTAAACGGATTTGCAGTACGCTCTAACGTAATGAGAAACAAAATAAATTTAGAACGTTCTAAGTATCAATTAGAGCAGGCTAAACTAGATTTAGAATCAACAGTTTATCAAGCCTATGTAGATGCTCAAGGTTCGCAGAAATCCTATGAGGCTGCACAATTGGCATTAGAATCTCAACAATTAGCCTACGATTACGCTAAGGATAGATATGATGTTGGTCTAACCAATGCATTCGATTTTAGTCAATCAAAATTACGATACGATAACGCAAGAATTCAGTTAAATAGAGCCAAATATGACTATATCTTTAAATTAAAAGTGTTAGAGTTATATTTCGGTATACCGGCGACGGAATTAAAATTTTAGTTATGAGTAAAAAAGTCAAGATAATCATTGGTATAGTTGTTTTAGTGCTCATTGTACTAGTTGTTGGCGCTAAGGCTGGCTGGTTTGGTAAAAAAGGCAACTTTAAAGAAGTTACTGTGCAAAAAGTAACTTTGTCTGATATTGTTGAGACCGTTTCAGCAACAGGTAAAATACAGCCTGAAGTTGAAGTAAGTATATCTAGTGAAGTGTCGGGTGAAATTATTGAGCTTCCATTTAAGGAAGGTCAAGAAGTTAATAAAGGCGACCTTTTAGTTAAAATAAACCCAGATTTAATACTGTCTCAATTAAACAGATCTCAAGCAACATATCAAAATGTAAAGGCTGGTTTGGAGCAGGCAGAAGCTTCACTAAAACAGGCAAAAGCAGACTACGATAGAAATAAAAGCTTGTTTGAAAAAGGCGTAATCTCCAAAGCTGAATGGGATAGATCTATCGCAGCCTTTGAAACTGCAGTAGCAGGAAGAAGTTCTGCATACTACAGTGTACAGAGTGCAGCCGCATCTGTTAATGAGTCTAGAGACAATTTAGCGCGTACAACGATATATTCACCTATGAGTGGCACTATATCATTGCTCAATGTAGAAATAGGGGAGCGTGTTGTTGGTGCACAAATGATGGCTGGTACAGAGCTTATGCGCGTGGCCAATCTTAACAATATGGAGGTTGAAGTAGATGTTAATGAGAACGACATTGTTAAAGTGCAAATAGGGGACTCAACTATTGTTGAGGTAGACGCTTATTTAAAGAAAGAATTTAAGGGTGTTGTTACAGAGATTGCTAATTCTGCAGCAGGAGCACTTGCAGCAGACCAGGTTACAAATTTTAAAGTAAAAGTGAGGATTTTAGAAGAGTCTTATAAAGATCTTACAGAAGGGAAACCAGAATCTTATTCACCATTTAGACCTGGAATGACAGCCACAGTGGATATTATAACTAATAAGAGAGAAGATGCTATTGCTGTACCTATTAGCTCTATCGTAATAAAAACAGATACAAGCTCAACTAAAAAACCTTTTGAGAAAACCACATCAGTTGCTTCAAGTACTGGTGAGGAAAAATTTGAATGTGTTTTTGTAAACAATGGCGGAAAGGCTAAACTAAAAGTTATTAAGACGGGAATCCAAGACGACGCCAATATTGAGATTATCTCTGGTTTAAATGAAGATGATGAAATTATTACTGGTCCTTATAACACTGTGTCTAAATTACTTAAATCGGGTGATGAAATTCAAGTGTCTAATAAAGATTCAAATGCAGTAGCCAGTTCATCAGAAGACTAATTATAAGTTACAATGGCATTAATTTTAAACATTGAAACTGCCACAACAAACTGTTCGGTCTCTCTATCTAAAGATGGAGAGACTATTGTTTTAAAGGAAGACTATAATAACAAGTTTTCACATGCTGAAACACTGCATATTTATATAGATTCGCTTTTTAAATCTTCAAATCTTCAACCAACAGATATTGATGCTGTAGCAGTGAGTAAGGGTCCTGGCTCTTACACAGGACTAAGAATTGGAGTTTCTGCAGCTAAAGGGCTTTGTATTGCTTTAAATAAGCCTCTAATTGCCATACCAACATTAGAGAGTTTGGCTCATCAAGTAAAAATTAAGGATGGTTATATAGTTTCAATGTTAGACGCGCGTAGAAATGAAGTTTACTGTGCTGTTTTCGATACAAAACATCAAATAGTACAAGAAACGCAAGCACATATATTATCCACAGAAAGTTATAAGACATTTTTAGATCAAGGTACAGTTCACTTTATTGGCAGTGGTGTAAACAAAACCAAGGATATAATATATAACAAATCTGCATATTTTATTGAGGCCAAATTACCTTCGGCTGACGATATGGGTAAGTTATCAGAAATTAAGTATAAAAACAAAGCTTTTGAAGACGTAGCCTATTTTGAACCTTATTATCTCAAAGATTTTATAGCCATAAAATCCAAAAAATAATTACGTTCTAATTTCAACGTGATGCGGATAAGGAATATCAATACCAGCCTCATCTAATGCTTCTTTGGTCTGTTCCATAACATCAAAGTATACTCTCCAATAATCTTCAGATTTACACCATGGTCTTACTGCAAAGTTTATAGAACTGTCTGCTAATTCTAGAACATTGATTACAGGCTCAGGTTCTTTTAAAATTAAAGGATGATTATCAATAACACCTTTCAAAACCTCTTTGGTTTTCTTAATATCAGAATCATAGCCTACACCAAATATAAGATCAACACGTCGTGTTCCAAGGGATGTAAAATTGATGATATTACCGTTAGATAAAATACCATTAGGTATAATAATATCTCTATTAGACAACCCTGTTAACTTAGTTGTGAAAATTTCGATTTCGCGCACTGTTCCAGTTTCGCCCTGTGCTTCTATGAGATCACCAATTTTAAAGGGTCTAAATATCATAATGAGCACTCCACCTGCAAAATTGGCAAGTGATCCTTGTAAGGCTAAGCCAATGGCCAAACCAGCTGCTGCTAGAATAGCGGCGAATGACGTTGTTTCTACGCCTATAGTTCCTAGGACTACCACTATTAGAAGAATTCTGAGAGCCCATCTAGACAAATTAATTAAGAATTTTTTTAAACTCTCATCATAACCCTGTTTAGTCATGGCTTTCTTTACACCTTTAAGAATCAATCTAATTACCCAGCTTCCTATGATGTAAATAAGAATGCCAGTTATAAGTTTAGGACCGTAATTTGTTAGTATATCGTATCCTGTCTCAATCCACTTGTCCGTATTCATAACCTGTTCTTTAAACAAAAAATTCGGTCATTAAGACCGAATTTTATTACTATTAATTTTTTTTAAAGTGTTGCAATATATGCGGCGACTTTAGTTAAATCTTCTTCCTTTTTTGTTTTAAGCTTATTACTCTTAATATAGCCTTTTATCGCTTTTGAATTTTTCGGAAAAGCCTTTAGAAGGTCTTTTTCTCTTTGAGGTAAAAATTTAGTTTCTCCATTAGCGGACAAATAATATTTATCGTCTTCACGTCTAAATTTAGCAGGCTTATCTCTTTCGTAAGATGAAGTTGCTTTTTCGCCTTCGTAATATTTAATAATTTCTTCTTTTAAGAGACTATAATTTTCGCCTTCGTCAACAACTGCTAAAAAGCCTCTTTTTGTATAACCTCTATCAGTTTCGTAGCTGAAAGTTTTATAGACTTTATTAGTCGTTGTAAAAATTACTTCTACTTCAGCATTTGTGTCAAGAGCTATCAACTTATCACCTCCTAAATTAATTTCCATTTCACCATTGTAACCATTATAACGACCACTATAGATTTGGTTGTCGTATCCTTTAATACGTACAGGTTTAAAATCTTCTTCAATGTAAGGTGAACCTGAAGCATTTACTTTGGCACTTACGCTCTTTGACATTAATCCTCTCTCTGTAGCAACATCTACGTATACTGTTTGGGTAAATCCAAGACTTGTGATTATTAAAGCAGTTGGTAAAATAAGTTGTAATGCAATTTTTTTGTAATTCATAATGTAATTTTAGTTTAAAATTGGCTAAAATTGTGCCATTCTTTATTTTATCGTTTGTTATTTAACTTCAAAGGTGATTTTTACATTCACTCTAAATTCAGTTACGTCGTCTCCGTTTACCATAGCGCTCTGTTCTTGTACATAAACAGATTTTATGTTTTTCACTGTTTTTGAAGCTTCTTTAACTGCTTTTTTGGTTGCATCTTCCCAGCTCTCACTAGAGTTAGATAAGATTTCTATAACTTTTAATACCGCCATTTTATTTAATTTTATGATTAATAATTAAAGATTACGAAGTTCTGAATATTAATGCAATTTTCTGTTAACTAATTGTTAATTGCATTTACTGTAATGCCATTGTCATTCAGCATTTCTTTCAACATATTTTCAATGCCATTTTTTAATGTGAAGGTGGATGAAGGACATCCACTGCAAGCACCTTGTAAAATAACTTCCACCTGTTTGGTCGCTGCATCATAAGATTTAAATTCTATGTTGCCACCATCACTCGCTACAGCAGGCCTTACGTATTCTTCAAGTATATTAACAAT
>JABDIQ010000026.1 GCA_013003655.1 Winogradskyella sp.
ATTTTATAGATGGCATTTTTGCATCGTTAAGTGAATGGACAAAGTCCAACTTACCACAAGGTGCATTTACCAATTTAATTGCAGAAGGTGTTATTCCAGGCCTCGGCGGTATTGTTATATTCATTCCGCAAATTGCTTTTCTATTCTTATTTATTTCCGTTTTAGAAGAGAGTGGATATATGAGCCGTGTGGTGTTTCTAATGGATAGAATTATGCGTCGTTTTGGGCTTAGTGGAAAGAGTGTAGTTCCATTGATTTCTGGTACAGCTTGTGCTATTCCCGCAATTATGGCAACAAGAAATATTGAAAGCTGGAAAGAACGTTTAATAACCATCCTAGTTACACCATTTACTACTTGTTCTGCGCGTTTACCAGTATATCTTATAATTATAGCCCTTGTTATTCCAGAAGGTCGGTTTATTGGATTAAGTTATCAGGCTTTAACCCTAATGCTATTATACCTTATTGGGTTTGGTGCGGCAATAGTTTCGGCCTATATACTAAACAAGATCTTAAAAATTAAAAGCAAAACGTTTTTTGTAATAGAAATGCCTAATTACAAATTACCACTTCTAAAAAATGTGGTGTATACAGTGATTGAAAAGACAAAATCATTTGTTTTTGGTGCAGGAAAAATAATATTAGCCATCTCTATTATACTATGGTTTTTAGCGTCTTATGGTCCTGGAGAGGATTTTAACAACGCAGAAGCTATCGTGACTGAGCAGGTTAAAAATGAATCTATTACAGATAAAGAACTTCAACAAAAAATTGCCTCGTACAAATTAGAGCATTCCTTTATTGGCATTACTGGAAGAGCTATTGAACCTACCATAAGACCACTTGGCTATGATTGGAAAATTGGGATTGCTTTAGTGAGCTCATTTGCTGCGCGCGAAGTTTTTGTAGGTACATTAGCGACCATTTATAGTGTTGGTAGTGATGAAGAAGAGACCATTAAAAATAGAATGGCTGGAGAGGTAAATCCAATTTTAGGAGGACCGCTGTTTAATTTTGCATCTGGCATATCTCTCTTGTTGTTTTATGCGTTTGCTATGCAATGTATGAGTACGCTCGCAATCGTTAAAAAGGAAACCAATAGCTGGAAATGGCCAATGCTACAATTAGTAATTATGAGTGGTTTTGCGTATCTTGTAGCATTAATTGCATATCAAATTCTATCTTAAAAAATGATACAAAACGTACTAGTTATATTAGCATTATGTACAGCTATCTATTATTTAGGTAGAAAATTTGTATTCCCTAAAAAATCGTCTAAATCTTGTGCAAGCGACGATTGCGGCTGCCATTAATAGTTTTTAAATTTTAATTTCTAAATCCGTACTATTAGCATGGTTTTTTTATATACTTTTGTAAATATTTAAGTATACTTAAATATTAATTAAAGCAGCATGAAATGTCAATAGCTATTGAAAATTTTGTTAAGGCTATTTATAACAATAAAGCCAACGATTCTACAGATACCAAACCTGGAAATATAGCTAAGAAACTAGGTATCTCTAACGCCGCTGCCACAGATATGGCAAAAAAACTTGCTAAACGAGACTTAGTACGTTACGAAAAGTATAAAGCATTGAAACTCTCGGAGAAAGGGACAAAAATGGCATTGAGTATTGTAAGGAAGCATCGTTTATGGGAAGCCTTTTTGTTTAAAATGTTCAATATGTCGTTACACGATATACACAAAGAAGCTGAATTGCTAGAGCACCAAACTTCAGATCTATTAGCCGATAAAATCAGTGAATATTTAGGGCATCCTAAATTTGATCCACATGGAGATCCAATACCAAATGCCAAAGGAGAAATAACTACGACTGATACTTCTATTCCTTTAATTGAAAC
>JABDIQ010000034.1 GCA_013003655.1 Winogradskyella sp.
TTTGTGCATCTAAAACGCTGTATGCTGGTACTACACCATCACCAAATGATGCTTCCCATAGGTAAGAATCACTCCATCTATAAGATACATTAAAACCGAAGTTATTAAACAAGTTAGTATTGCCAAACGAGGCCTTAGCCTTATGCTCTGGCGTGTTGAAATTGGTTCGAAAATCTGGATTTGCTTCTCTATCAAAATCTAACTTAGCATACGTATAGTTTCCACTTAGGTCAAAATTACCAAAGATTTTTGCTGAGACTCCAATAGCAGCACCATAACTATTGACCACTTTATCCGAATTGGTATAAGTTTGATATACTTGTCTGTCTCCACTGCCTATCGCTGCGATAGCTAAAGGTGTGCCGCCAGGTAGTGTTTGTGTTAATTGAACATCACCATAAAATGGCGCAATAACAGTTTCGTTGGCTAAGAAATCTTGATATTGATTATAATAAAAAGAAGCGTCTACAATGATGGCGTCTAATTTACCTCTATAACCTACTTCGTATGATGTTACCTGTTCTGGTTTAGCAAAGTCAGAATTTGCAATTCTTAGATCTGCTGGATTTCCAGATTCAGCAAATGCTATAACTGAACTCGCCAAGAAGGAGTTATTATAAGCACCAGTACCGTCAAAATCAATATTGGTTTGACCTGTAATTGCTGTGCCTGTAGTACTTAGGTCATAATTTCTAACATCTCTTTCTGGGTTGTCTGAAGCACCACCTACTAAAATAGCACGACCCACGTCCAAACCTATATATAAGTCTTGAGTTGTCGGGTTTCTGAAACCAGTTTGAAAGGATGCTCTAATATTGTGATTGTCATTTACAGTAAAACCAGCAGATAGTCTTGGAGAAACAAAACCATCAAATAATTCTGATTTATCATATCTCATAGAACCTGTTAATTTTAAATCTACACTTTCTGATAATTCTAAAGATTTTTGAAGTTGCGTATATACACCAACTTCAGAATATGTTATTGGGCCGTCATCATCTGTATAAATGGTTCCTGACGAATTTAAGCTATAAGTTCTGTAAGAACCTCCTAATTGAATGTCTGCCCAGTCTATTAAATA
>JABDIQ010000037.1 GCA_013003655.1 Winogradskyella sp.
CTGTTTCAAAAATGAGATTTTTTTCACTTATAAAGTAGGGTAGTGTTTTACTTCTTGTTTGTAAACTAAAGTCACTATATTTTATTTTTAATGTAACTGTCTTACCACTTATTTTGGCGTTGTCTAAGCGGTTAGAAACTTCTTCAGCTATACGTTCTAGTTTTTCTAATAAAAAGATCTCTGAAGACAGATTTTCACTGAATGTGCGTTCCGCGGCTAAGGACTTACGAACTCTATTTGGTTTTACTTTAGAATCATGAATTCCCCGCACAACCTGGTAATAGTATACACCTGATTTTCCAAATTTTTCACTTAGAAACTCAATAGATTTAGCCTTGAGATCTTTACCCGTAAAAATGCCTAATTGGTACATTTTTTCTGCTGTGACCTTACCCACGCCGTAAAATTTTCGGATATCTAGAGCTTCTAAAAACTCTAAGACTTCTTCGGGATTTACAGTTTTTTGGCCATTGGGTTTATTAATATCGCTGGCAACTTTTGCTATAAACTTATTAATAGATATACCGGCTGATGCTGTAAGCCCTGTTTCTTCAAAAATTTTGACCCTAATTTTTTTAGCAATGAGTGTAGCACTAGGCAAACCAATTTTATTTTCGGTTACATCAAGATAGGCTTCATCTAAGGATAATGGTTCTACTAAATCTGTGAATTGGTTAAAAATGCTCCTGATTTTTTGTGAAATTTCTTTGTACCTTTCAAATCGTGGTTTTACAAAGATAATATCGGGGCATAAGCGTTTGGCTTGTAGTCCACTCATGGCACTTCTTACACCAAATTGTCTGGCCTCGTAGCTTGCGGCACTTACCACACCTCGTTTTTCACTACCACCTACTGCAACAGGTTTACCCCTAAGATTAGGATCGTCTAGTTGCTCTACTGAAGCATAAAAAGCATCCATGTCGACGTGAATGATCTTTCGTATTGTAAGATCGTTTTTCATAACGTAAATTTATAACTTCTTGACTATAAACTTTGATTCTAAACAATGATAGAAATAGAGCGTAAATTCCTAGTAATCTCTGAAGATTTTAAAAATGAATCATTTAAATCATTTAGTATAAAACAAGGGTTTTTAAATACAGATCCTTTGCGCACAGTACGGGTAAGGTTAACGGGTGATAAGGCGTATTTAACTGTAAAAGGAAAGAGTTATGACGATGGCTTATCGAGGTTTGAATGGGAACATCCTATTCCTGTGGAGGACGCATTGAAGTTATTGAAATTATGCGAAGATGACATTATTGAAAAAGAACGTTTTTTAATCCGCGCAGATGAGCATGTATTTGAAGTCGATGTTTTTGATAATAATAATAAAGGCTTAATCATTGCTGAAATTGAATTAAAAACGAAAACGGAATCGTTTACTCAACCAAAGTGGCTTGGGCAAGAAGTAACTGGAGACCCAAGATATTACAACGCGCAATTGTCTCAACAACCATTTAAAACATGGACATAAAAAACCTGTTAACGTAATGTCAACAGGTTTAAGGTTGGTTAGTTAGTTAAATTAAATTATTGCATTCCTGGTCCACCACTAACAATAATGAACTCAGATCGTCTATTCAATTGGTGTTCGTCTTCTGTACAGCCACTACTACAGTCTACTTTAGGCTCGTTTTCACCTTTACCACTACCAGAAATTCTGGCTTCATCAATACCTTTAGAGATGACATATTGAACAGTAGTTTTAGCTCGTCTGTCTGAGAGCCCTTCATTATAAGCTGCAGGTCCTCTACTATCGGTATGCGAGAATACGTCAACAACCATATCTGGATATTTATTCATTATTTGAACGAGTTTATCTAATTCAAAAGCGGCTTTTGTGGTAATGTTTGCTTTGTCAAAATCAAAATAAATTGGTTCTAATTCTATACGGTCGGCAACAATGAGTTTTTCTATTGGTTGTAAAGCTATTTGCACTTCAAACTCTTCGTCATTTGTGCCTGAAATAGTGACTTTATTGCTACTATAGCCCTCCATAACAGCTTCAATCTCAGCATTCTGTTCGCATTCAATTATAAATTCAGCAACGCCATTTTCATCGCTTTGCTTTGATACCATGTTGTTTCCGTCTGCGTCATTTAAAGACACCGAAGCTGCTGAAATAGATTCACCCGTTTCATCATCAATTACTGTTGCTATGATTAAAACATCACAAAGTGGTTGTAGTTTCTTTATAGCATAAACATCATCACTTCCTTTGCCACCTTCACGATTGGACGAAACAAATCCTTCTTCAGTTTCTTCATCAATTGCAAAGGCAAAGTCGTCTGCATTACTATTTACAGGAATACCTACATTTCTTATTGGCGCCATTTTACCATCTATTTCTTTAGTGTAGAATACATCTAGTCCACCAAGCCCTAAATGACCATCGGATGAAAAGTAAATAGTATTGTTACTGCTTATGTAAGGAAACATTTCTTGCCCTTCAGTATTTACTTTTTGACCAAGATTTTCAGGTTCTCCGATAGTGCCATCTTCATTTATTGGTGCTTTATATATATCGAACTGTCCAAAGCCACCAGGCATGTTTGATGCAAAATAAAGCGTTTTGCCATCAGCACTAACTGAAGGGTTTTTAACTGAGTAGTTTTCGCTATTTAATGATAAACTTTCTATAGTATCCCAATCTGATCCTAGTTTGGTTGCTTTAAACAAATACAACTGACTATATCTAGTTTTAGAAATAGAGTCTTTTTCAAAATCTTTTTCAAAATAACTTTCGCGAGAAAAATACATGGTTTTACCATCAGGACTAAACGATACCAAACCTTCATGGTATTTGGTGTTGATCTCATCATTCATTAACATAGGTTCCTGGAAAGACCCATCTGTGTTTTTAGTAACAGCATATAGATCTAAGTATGGTTGTTGATTCCAACCATAAGTCCGTCTGTTTTGGTTTCTTGCTGAGGTTATATAAAGTGTATTACCGTTTAAAGTACCACCAAAGTCAGACTCTTCAGAGTTTATATCAAGATTTTGAACGTTGAATTTTTTACCTTTTTCAACGATCTTTTCTAAATAATTTGGATTTCTGTTGAACGCTACTGCTCTATCGTCTGCAGGTCTCATAGATGCAAATTTGCTCATTTGCTCATTAGAGGCTTCGTACTTACCGTTTGCTTTTAGCATTTGTGAATACCTGTAAATGATTTCCGCATCTTGTGAATTCTCAAGGGCTTTGGAATACCATTTTTCAGCAGCCTCTGTATTGAAAATATTGTAATAAGAATCTGCTAATTGTTTATAGACATACGTATCTGCCTTGCCAGCGTCAACTAATTTATTGTAGGCTTCAGCGGCTTTGACATACTCAAAGCGCGAAAAATGTTTATCAGCTTTCTTAGTGTCTTTTGTCTGAGCAGTTAAGCATAAACTACTCATCAACGTAATAAATAAATATGTTTTTAAGTTTTTCATAATGGGTTTTAGCTTAACTGATTAGAAATATCTAGGAGAACGTGAAACTTTCTTCGGAAAATTAAGATCGAATAAGAATATGATCTCATGTGATGAAGGCGCATAATTCTTTATGTCTGAACTTACGGCGTCATAAGCATATCCAACACTTACAGATGGTCCAATAACAAACCTAACAAGTCCCGAGAATGAATCATCTAATCTGTAAGATGCACCTATTTCGAATTTGTCGTAAAACAAAGCGTTTAAGTTAACATCAAACGAAGTTGGAGCGTCAAATGCGGATTTCACGAGAAAACTAGGCTTCAATTTAGTATTAGTTGATACCTCGAACACATAGCCACCGGTGAAAAAGTAATGACTGGTTTCAGAACCTATCTTAAAACCATTAGCATCTAAATGAACAGAATTTAACAAGTTTGGAACAGATACAGCTAAATAATACTTATTGGTGTAATAGAAAAAACCGGCTCCAATATTAGGAGTCACCTCATTGACATCTTGACTAAAAAAAGGATCGTTAGGATCTACAAGGTCAATTCCTGTTAAGCCTATATCATGAAATGTTGCGCCTGCCTTTAGCCCAAATGCTAAACGATGATCACCACCAAGATTCAATGTGTAAGAAACGTCAGCGTATACATTTGTTTCTTTAACTGGACCTATTTCATCAGCAATTATAGATGTTCCTAGTCCAATTTTTTCGCCAACAGGCAAATGACCAAAAAATGTGCCTGTACGTGGCCCTCCTTCTATATTTGTCCACTGGTTTCTATATAGTAAGCCAAGTGAAAGATTTTCTTTTGAGCCAGCATAAGCAGGATTGATAACACTCATGTTATACATGTACTGCGTGTATTGCGGATCTTGTTGTCCATGCGTTTGAATTGCAAAGAGCAAAAGCGCTATGATTATAATTTTCTTCATTTTAAAAATTGCTTCTGTTGGTTAGTTTATCGGTTTATGTAAATCCAGGCACTTCGTTGTTTAGCACCTCCCTCATAAATCATTGTATAGAAATATGTTCCTACAGGTAATTCGTCACCACCGCTACTCTGTCCTACCCATTCATCGGTGTAGTTGGTTTTAGAATAGACTAAGGTTCCATTTCTATTAAATATCTCAAGTTTTACGACATTGTAACTGCTAAGATCAAATCTGTCGTTAAATCCATCATTGTTAGGGGAAATCCCTTCAGGTATAACACAGGATTCTAATTCATTAACAAATGTTGTTACAAAGCCTTCACAACCTGAATCATTAAACGTAATTTCCGCACTATAATCGCCTTCGATTAAAACCGTATTAAGAACAAGACCTGTTTGACCTGCTATGATACCACCATCTAAAAACCATTGAATTGACACCTCACTTGCAGTGAAGTTAGTTGGCACTAGACCTATTGAAATAGGCACCGTGGCGTTAGGACACACCTCATAATCAAACTGAGGGTCAAACGTTGCTTGTGGCACTTCATTGACAACCAGATTAAATGACGTTGTGTTTACACAACCACTTAAACTATTTTCTGCTCTAGCATATACAGTTACACTAGAACTTGAATACGGACTGTTTAGTGCATTAACACCATTATCAGCATCTGCTTGAGATAGATGATACGTAATCACAACATTTGCATCAGTAGTAATTTCTGAATCTATTGCTGTTAAATCAAAAGTTGTTATACCATCTGTATCGTCATCGCAAACAACCAAGTCCATTGGTTGATTAATGTCCGGCGAAGGGTTAACTACAAGCTCTACTTCCGATAATTGACGGCAGCCTAGATAGCCGTTACTAGCAGCATTGGCATCTTCGGCTCGTATCACTAAAGTTTCACCAGACGATGTGTAAGGCGAACTTACTGCGTTAATGGCCTGATTAGCATCGGCAACATTTAAGTAATAACTAACTACAAAGTCTGCTCCTAGTCCTAACGATGCAGTTAAAGCATCAAGATCAAAATCTTCAGATCCGTCATTTGTAGGGCCATCACACACTGTAATATTTTGAGCAGGAATCTCACCTGGATCCTGGTAAAGGCTAACTCTTACTATTTGTGAGAATGCATCATCACCACATTGCTCATCAAAGGCCTGTACTTGATAAGTATTAGATTCTGTTACTGTCAACGTAGATGATGTTTCTCCATCGATTACAAATCCATCTTTATACCAAATGTAAGTATCAGCAAATGGAGAATCGGTTTCAATGGTAATTGAATCAAATCCACATACTGCGGCTTCATCTGGTGTAGCAGGATCATTATCTAGATCAGTAAACACAACTTCATTACTCGTTATTTCTGCGTCAATCTCCGCTTCTATGGTTCCACCACTTCCAAGGTTTGTTTGGTTAATTGTAATAGTTCCTGGATTTCCGTTAAAATTGGTTACTAAAAGCAAATAAACTTCACCAGCTTGGGCATTATCAATAGTTAAATTTTCTGTTGAGAATATAGAATAACTACAATCAACAATATTGCCTGATGGATAAAAGTTAGGGCTTGAAGTATTATTTGGACAATCGCCAGGATTTGGACAACCTACGTCTAAATTATCGCATGCTGCACCAACTGAATTAAAAGGTCCCCAAAGTACAAAGTCAACATCTAATCCATTGCCATTAGCATCTGTTTGCACAATTTCTATTTCTATGAGACCAGGATTACCAATTTGAACAATATTCCAAGTTGGATTAGGATCTGATCCTAAACAAGCTATTGGGCCATTACTTGGAATACCTATAATATTTGAACTTGTTAATGCCCCACCAACTGAACAAAAATTCTCTGCATTTTCGCAAACGATGTTAGACGGTGCTTCTCTAATACATAAATCAAACGATGTTGTTTCAGCATCAGATCCACCTGAGAATACACGAATATAATAAGTGTTTCCAACAGTTAATGGTGTAGTTACACTGGCATCATTATTTGAGCAATAAAGCTCCGTTAAGGTACCACAACTGCCTTCATAAACCGCATGCTCTAAATCAAAGCCTCCCGTGATGTTTATCATTGATATAATTTGAACTTCGCTTAAGGCCGTAAACTCAAACCATACATCATCATCAGTATTACCAGAACAAGATCCGTTAGGTACTCCAGAAGGTGTAGCGGCTAATATAGTGCCAGGAGTAACAAGATCGCATGCAGATCCATCGTTAACGGCAGCTACGATAGCGCCGGCACAATTATCATTGTCTGGTGGACATGCCAATAATTGAATAGCCGGACTGTTAATAACACAATTTACATCCTGATCATTACTAATAGTAACAATAACGTCCACTAAAAATGGAAATGGCCCTATTTGGTATGTTCCTACACTGGTTACTGCAGTTGTATTTGCATCTATATTGTTAGAAATAGTTAAAGAGGTTGCATCTCCTAAAGAGGATACGTCAACATCAATTAAAAATTGATCTCCATTAGCACAATCATCAACAACACCATAGGTGGCCTGAGGATTTATACAGGTTGCACAGGCAACGGTATAATTAATACCTTGATCTAATCCTGCACTTCCAGAGTCGCAACTAATAATACCATCAGAATTAATATAAAATGAAATGGTATCACCTGTTGACTGGTAAGATAATCCAGAGAGATCACCATTATTTCCATAAAATTGATCTGCAGGATCTACAATAAATGAACCGTCAGTGTCAATAACCACTAGTTCGTCCCATCCGTTTTCTACTTCTCCAGAATTAAAATTAAGATTTAATGGTGTACCATCATTACTTGTAAATGTGAATATTTCTGGATTGGTATCGCCACCGTTAGGATAGCAATAATCTGTATTAAAAGGACCTGCTGTACAATCTAGAAATACCTCAGTACAAAATTCCTGAGTAAGCACATTGCTGTTAATAATACAATTAACATCGTCATCATTAGTTACTGTAATAACTACGTTTGTAGCGTTGGCATATGGACCAAATGTATACATGCCAGTAGTTGTAACTGTTTGGTCAGTACTACCTTGATCATCACTTAAGGTAATTGATGTTGCACTACCTAAATTGGTAAGATCTACTTCTACAAAAAATTGTGGTCCATTGATGCAATCACTAACAACGGCAAAAGTGGCTTCCGGATTTTCACAAGTTGCACAAGCAACGGTATAATCAATACCATCTCCTAGTGTTCCTGTAGACGATTGGCAACTTACAGAGCCGTCTGAGTTTATATAAAATGAGATGGTATCACCAGTAGACACATAGGATAAGCCACTTAAATCTCCGTTATTTCCGTAATTATTATCTGCTGGATCTACAATAAAAGAGCCATCAGTGTCAATAACAACCAATTCATCCCAACCATTTTCAACTTCACCAGAGTTAAATGTTAAGCTCAATGGTGAGCCATCAGTACTTGTAAAGGTATATATAAAGGGATCAGTTGCGCCACCACTATCGTAACAGAAATTCTCGTTTACTGGTCCTACTGCGCAATCCACACTAAAATCTGTTTGAGCAGAAGTTGTGAAATTAACAGGACCTGCCCAGACACTATTCCCAGAAGTACAGTTGGCTAAAACATAAACTTCGTAATCTGTTGAAAAATCTAGAGCAGTTAAATTAATAGTAGTTGTTGTAGTGGTAGTTCCAGCTGAAGTTGGTTCTCCAGTTCCAGCTAGTTGCACAACGTATTCCCAACTAGATTCACCACTGTTCGCAGTCCAAGATAGATCAGCTGTTGTTCCTGTAATGTTAGCAACTGTTATCCCACTTGGAGCAACACAAAATGAGCCACAAGATTCCACTCGTACAAGATCAATAGATAAATCACCCTCAAATCCTGTTCCTGCACCGCCATAACTAAATTCAATATATATCGTCTGTCCTAAATAAGCATCAAGATTTACACCTATAGGAACCCAAGCATCTTCATCATCGGTTTGAAATTCTCCAATCCAAGAATAAAGCGTTGTAAATGGACCAGTAGCGGAAGTGCCCACATTTACATTTAAAGTGCCAATATCAGCACCAAATGCATGCATGTAAAATGATAGTTCAGCACCATCTACAGCAGAAGTTAGATCTATTGCTGGACTTATTGCTGAAGCAATTGTAGAAGAATCACCTGAGGCTTCATATTCTAAATGTGTATTTCCACTAAATGATACAAATGGCCCTGTGCCACCAGAGTTTCCATTTCCACCTGTAATATCCCAATTTCCATTTGTACCACTAAAACCTGTACCTGTCCAACCTGCTGGAGGATCTATTTCAAAGTCTTCACTAAAGAGGAAAGACGAAGTGCCACTTGAGCAGGTAACACCTAGTGGAGGTGGAGGAGGTACATTTGTAGTATTAAAGTTAAAAGGACCTGTCCAAACACTAAAACCGTTAGTGTCGCAATTAGTTCTTATATAAACTTCGTAAGCTGTTGAAGGCGATAACGAAGAATCTGTAACAGAAGTAGATGTTGTGGCTGTACCACTTCCTGCTGGTACACCTGTTCCAGCAGACTGTATAATATATTCCCAAGCGGTTTCACTTGGATCCGCTGACCAAGAAATATCTACAGAGTTTTCTGTAATATTAGATAAAACAACATTAGTCGGTTCTGCACATGTTACTTCAAAAATACTGATAGTATCAAAAGCAAACCCTTCATCTTGTATAGAAGTATCAGACCCAAAGGCTACACGAAATGTAACACTAGCCTCACCAGCTAGTGATGTAAGGGTATTGCGGGCAATTACCCATCCACCAGAGCCATTTCCTGAGCTTTCACGACCCGTCCAACCAATTTGTTGACCTCCTGGGTTTCCAGCAATGGTATCATCGTTAAACCAATTGTTAGGATCATTTAAAGCACCAACATTAACCCAGGTTGTACCACCATCAATTGAGGATTGTAAAACAGCACCATCCCACGAAAATTCTGAATTCCACCATATAGAAAGCTCTATCGTTGGTGTAACTAAGGCCGAAAAGTCAAAAACAGGACTTTCAACTGAAGAATCCTCACTTGTGTTATAATCTCCTGTTAAGTTGGTTACCCATGCGTTGGTTCCTGAGTCGGCACTATTAATTATAGTTGCACTTGGCGCTCCTACAGCCCATGTTCCGTTCGCTCCGTTTACTGCCGTCCAGCCACCATCACCAGATTCAAAATCCTCTGAATATGGATATGAAGTGATCTGTGCTGAGATTTGCCAAGAAAAGGCTAAGGCCAGCAGAATAAAAATTGGTGTAATTCTTTTCATTATGAAAAATTGGTTATGTTAAAAATAGTATACCGTCTTTGTAATGCTTTGATTACAAAGGAATTAAGCAGATGAAGTAAAAATTTGGGAGTAAAGGGCAAAAAAACGAGCCATTGTGCTCGCTTTTTATGTTGCAACCGAATATATAAAAAATGGTTATTAACACTCTCTTAACAATCCTATAATAGATGAAGTTGCTATTATTATCGACTAAGAGCGGATTTGTTCAAGCAATTCTTACTTGACGATGAGTTGAATGTAAACTGGAAAATGATCGCTATAACCACCATGGTATTTTTTACCAACGTATGTTCTAAAAGGCTGACCTTTGTATTTGCCGCGATATTGCGTCACCCATTTATCATTAAAAACATCAGCGTGGCTTAATGAAAATTTTGTATTAGTACTGTCTAAAAAATTGGTGGATAATAGAATTTGATCAAATAAATTCCATTGAAAACTATGATTTAAACTTCCTTTTTGTCTTGATAATACAGTCTTAAAAGGATTAAATAGCATGCTGTGAGTAACCATATTTTCAATGCTAGTATCGGATGGATTATCATTAAAATCACCCATAACTATAATTTGTGAGTCTGGATCATCTGCTTTTAAATTTTCAATGATATAGTTTACACGTCCTGAAGCTCTTAATCGCTTTGATTCTGTTGCCTTTTCGCCTTCTCTACGAGACGACCAATGATTAACTATAAAAGACACTTTTTCATTATATAACATGCCAGTTACCAAAAGGATATCTCTAGTGTAATCGCGGTTGCCCTGCTCATCTTCAAGGTAAACAGAAAAAGTTTCGGAATGTGTTACTTGAAACTGTGTATAATCGTACAACAATGCTACATCTATTCCGCGCTCATCAGAGGAGTCAAAATGTACGTATTGATAGTTGCACGCAGTCAGATTATCATGAGCAACCAAATCGTTAAGTACATGTTTGTTTTCTACTTCTGCCAAACCAATAATTACTGGATGATCTGCCGATTCTCCATCACCAATCTTTTTAATGACAGAGCTTAATTTATATAATTTATTAGCGTATCGTTTTTTGGTCCAACGCTTAGCAGAGCCTGGTAAAAAGTCGTCGTCATTGGTTGCAGAATCGTTGAAGGTGTCAAACAAATTTTCTACATTATAAAAAGCAATTGTTATACTTTGATTTTTATTCGGACGTTCCATGGGTTTAAAGATATAGTTTAATTTTATGAAGCATCGACGTTCAAATAATTAACTTTGTACATTATAATAATTTATGATAGAGAAAAAAGATACTACACTTGAAAAGGTTGTTTTAATAGGTGTGATTACAAGAGATCAGGACGAAGCCACGTCTAAGGAATATTTAGATGAATTGGAATTTCTTACTTATACTGCTGGTGGTGATGTTGTAAAACGATATACTCAAAAAGTGGATATGCCTAATCCAAAAACCTTTATAGGTTCTGGTAAGATGGATGAGGTGATGCACTATGTGAAGGACAATGATATTGGCACCGTCATTTTTGATGATGAATTATCACCTGCACAAGAACGTAATATTAGCAAAATCTTAAACTGCAAAATATTAGATCGAACCAATTTAATATTAGACATATTTGCACAACGTGCACAAACCAGTTATGCCAGAACACAGGTAGAATTAGCCCAATGTGAATATTTATTACCTAGACTTAAAGGAATGTGGACTCACTTAGAACGTCAAAAAGGTGGTATAGGAATGAGAGGACCAGGTGAAACAGAAATTGAAACCGATAGACGAATAGTTAGAGATAAAATAGCATTACTAAAAGAGAAAATAAAAACTATTGATAAACAAATGGCTGTTCAACGCGGCAATCGCGGTCAGCTAGTAAGAGTTGCATTAGTTGGATACACCAACGTAGGTAAATCAACATTGATGAATGTTATAAGCAAGAGTCAAGTATTTGCAGAAAATAAATTATTTGCAACCTTAGATACTACAGTTAGAAAAGTAGTTATTGGTAACCTGCCGTTTTTAGTTAGTGATACTGTTGGATTCATAAGAAAATTACCTACGCAACTGGTTGAGTCATTTAAAAGCACACTAGATGAGGTAAGAGAGGCAGATCTTTTACTGCATGTAGTAGATATTTCGCATTCTAATTTTGAAGAACATATAGAATCTGTTAATCAAATACTAGATGAGATAGAAAGCAAGGATAAGCCAACAATAATGGTGTTTAATAAAATAGATGCTTACACATCTGAACCCATAGATGAAGACGACCTGGTAACCGTAAGAACAGCAGCTAATTATACCTTAGACGAGTGGAAGAAAACGTGGATGGCAAGATTAGGCGACAATGTGTTGTTTATATCTGCACTTAACAAATCTAACCTTGATGAATTTAGAAAACGGGTGTATGCTGAAGTCCGAAAAATTCATGTACAGCGTTTTCCCTACAATCATTTTTTATATCCCGATGTTGAAGATATTGAATAAAAAAAGAGGCTACATAGCCTCTTTTTTTTACTTATTAGTTACTATTAAAACTTGTAACTTAAACCAAAGGTGTAGTAACTTTGAAGATCATTATCTGCATCTTCTAAAGTAGTTTCTTGGAAGTTCGCTGCTTCTTGACGGTTGCTTCTTAAGCCAAAGTCAAAACCAACACCAATCCCTTTCCAAAGCGTATATCCGAAAGAGTTTATCCATGTCCAGTTAGATAGATTGCTGTCTTCATAACTTTGAAAAGCCGATAAATTAGTTTTAAAATTAACAGCACCAATTTGTCTTGTATAATCTGCAACGATTTTAGCACCAAGTGAGGAATTAAAAACCGTATCACCACTTGAGAATACAAAGTTGTAGTTAGCAGGGTGGATAACTACCACTAAATCCGTTATTGGTGTCCACGTGAAACCAACACCAAGATCTAAATATCCTGGGTCATTAAAGTTATTAAGGATCGTAGTTCTATATTCTAACAATCCAGACACTGCCCATTTATCTGATAATTTACGACCATACAATGATGTTAAGTTAAAAACATCAGTTGTAGATTTAAAACTATCACTATCAGTTGAATCGTCTTCGTTATCTAGTTTCACCCAGTTAAGATTTGTATTTAATGAATTTCTCCAAAAGAATTTATCTTCAATTAAATTAGCAAAAGCGTTTACAGTGAAGCCAATGTTACCTGAAGAGATATTAGGTGTTCCTTGTCCATACCACTTGTTAAATTTAGATAGACTTCCACCTATTGTACCAAAAGCACCTGTGCGCCATCCTGGTAAAGCATTAATTTGTGCCTGTATGGCATCTGCTTCACTTTGCAAGGCATTAGCTGCTGCTTGTTTTTCGGCTTTTTGAGCCTGTAATTCTTCTTTTGTTTGAGAAAAACCATAGCTAAATGCTATTAGCATTAACGTTGATAAAATTAATTTTCTGTTCATAATTATTTGTTATTAAGTAATTTAATGTTGATTTTAAATTTTGACAAATATAAATAGTTTATAAAAAAAACATCAAGATTGGGAATTTCAGTTTCTTAATGATTACAACCTTTAGACCTTTCATTAAAGAAAAAGTCACAAAAAATGTTTTATTTTCTTTTATAAAGGGGAACGGAAGAGCAAGCTTCACCAAACATTATAGATTTTGCGATTGGTTTTAGCTTGTTGGTTAATTGAATCAACGCATCTACAGGAACAGGTTTAGTTGCACATCCCTTAATAATAACTGGAGCATCTTTATACTGAGACACATCTAGATTATTAATGATTTCTGTAAACAGAAGGGAATCTAATGATTGAAGATCACCAGACGCTACAAATTTTGCATAAGGCTGTAGTTGAGTTGTGATGAGCATATAGGCCCAATCTGGAATTATAGCATCAGAGGAACAGTTAATAACAACATAGGCATCTATATACTGAGACCAATCATGGTCATTTACAAATTGCCTAAACTCTTTTTCTCTCAACACGAGCTCTTCATAAAGCCAATTCTTTATATCTAGTACTAGACGTTTTCCATCAGGATAATAATCTTCTAGATCAACCAATTTTAGCTTGCTATTAGAGACTCTATTTATTATGTCTTCTGCCATAGAATAAGATTTTAGATTAATCAAACTATTGATTAAAGCATCCCAAGTTCTAGCTTTGCCTCTTCACTCATAAGGTCTTGTGACCAAGGCGGATCAAAGGTTATCTCAACTTCAGCGCCCTTAACTTCATTAATGGATTTTACCTTTTCTTCTACTTCTAGCGGAAGTGTTTCTGCCACTGGGCAATTTGGCGTTGTAAGTGTCATTAAGATCTTTACGTCATGATCTTCGTTAACAAACACATCGTAGATAAGGCCTAGCTCGTATATATCTACTGGAATTTCTGGATCGTAAATGGTTTTTAAAACTCTTACGATTTTTTCGCCTAATGCATTGGTGTCTATTGTTGTTTCGCTCATTTTAGTTTAATTGAGTTTGGTATGCAATGGCATACAATTTTATTTGTTTTATCATACTAACTAAGCCATTGGCTCTGGTAGGAGATAAGTGTTCTTTAAGTCCTATTTTATCAATGAAATCGGTATCGGCATCAATGATATCTTTTGGATGTTGGTTTGAAAATACACGGAGTAAAATGGCAATGATTCCTTTAGTAATAATAGCATCGCTATCTGCAGTAAAATCTATCTTGTCATTTTCCATTTCAGCATGCACCCAAACTTTGCTTTGACATCCTTTAATAATATGATCTTCTGTTTTATATTTTGGATCTATAAGTGGAAGTGTTTTGCCAAGATCAATCATGTATTGATAGCGGTCTTCCCAATTATCAAACATTGAAAATTCATCGATTATTTCATTTTGCACTTCTTCAATAGTCATATTCTTGTTTTGTAATTTTTATGCAAATTTACTCCTTTTTAAGTGTATTTTTAATTGCAATCATCCTATTAACAATTTCTTGTATTTTATCTGGCGGAAATCCATGATCAAAACCAGGTGTGCTAAACGCTATATTATTATATTCAATCTTTAGCACTGCTATAGGAGCCCCATCATAAAGACGTTTATCTGTCGGAGCCTTTAATTTAGGCAGTGTCTCATAATCAATATCCTTTAATAGCGTACTTATGGCCTGCCAGTCTTCTTTGGTGCACTTATACACCTCTACATCTTTCATATATCTATCTTCTGATATTGAAATGGAGTCTTTGGATATGTTTATAAATAATGCGTCGCCTCTTGACATTGCAGTGTAAGTGACCGAAATGTCATTTTGAACGTTTTCTGGATCATTGTGAGTATTGCTTAAAGTATTTATCTTGGATGAGTTACATGAATTTGTTAGTGCACCAAAGCTTAACATAAAAAATAGAAATTTCATTGTAATGAAGATTATTAGTTAAAGATATTATTTTTTTATTATCGAAATTCATGCCATAAAAAAAGGCACCTGTTTAAAGGTGCCTTTTAGATAATTTGATTTGTTGTTAGTTGCCAGTAAACTCGTCTCTTGGACCTCCAGGAGCAAGTACGGCTCGCATTCTTACTTTTTGTCCTTCCGTAAATAGACCCATGCAGTCATCATCCGTATAATCCATATAATTCTCTACAAGATCTACAGATCTACAGTGACTTACCTGCCCTGGACAACCGTAATTTGGGCGGTCTGACTTTGGAGTATCAGATACAAAATCATCTCTATTGCATCTTCCATCACCCCAAATGTGTCTTAAATTTAACCAGTGACCGACTTCGTGTGTGGTTGTTCTTCCACCGTCAAAAGGCGCTGTGGCAGTGCCATTTGTGCCAAAATACTGAGGTGAAACCACTATACCGTCTGTTGAAGCATTACCACCAGGAAACTGAGCATATCCTAAATAACCGCCACCAATATTAGCGACCCAAATAGTTAAATGACCTGGTTGTGCCGGATATGCTGATTTAACATCATCATTCAATCCCCATTGCGTTCTAGAATTATAGCGTCTGTCTGTAGTTGCTAATTGAAAATTTATATCGACATTCGCTCCTCTGTCTGCATAAAGCGGATTAACATCATTGAAGTTTGTATCATTAAAATCTGCATTTAATACAGAGATTTGTGAATCCACCTGTGCTTGACTAATATTTTGAGAGTTATCTGCCCAGATAACATATACGTATACAGGAATATTGATAGTTCCTAAACCATCATCAGCGGGTGTGTCATCACCGCCATCATTACCTCCACCGCCGTTGCCGTTGCCATTACCGTTGCCGTTACCATTTCCTGGTTTAAGACTATTAGCAAATTTTCTAGACTTCACTTCAATATTATACATTTTTTGATATAATTCCGAATCTTCTTTAAGTTTACGATTGAGCACTTCCATCGAAACACAATTTTTACCATTTAAGACTCTGTTTGCAGTTCCTGCTTCTACCGGATCAGTATAAAGATAAAAATCAGACATGTCTACATTAGAGACCTGATCTTGCTCGAAATTTTGGTCATCACTACAAGCAATGAGCAATGTTACAAAGGCGAGGAGCCCGAAAAACATTTTTTTCATATTGATTATTTTTAAAATTAAACGCTCAATATAAAATAATTCATTAAAAAATTAACATATTTTTTAAGATATGTGCTTTTAAAAGAGTTTTAATAAAAACACCTGAGACATCAGGCATTAGAAAGTTGACCTGAAAACATAGCTAAGACAGCATGCCAATCGCTTTTTTCAAAGCTTCAATAAATATATCTATCTCTTCCTTTGTGTTGTAAAATATAAACGAGGCTCTAACCGTTCCAGGTATATGATAGTAGTCCATTATTGGTTGAGCACAATGATGCCCTGTTCTTACGGCAATACCCATTTTATCTAAAATTGTACCGATATCGTACGGATGGATATTACCAATATTAAATGATATTACAGAGGTTTTTTCTTTTGAAGTGCCATAAATTTTTACGCCCTCAAGAGTTGATAGTTTTTCAGTAGCGTAGTTCAATAAGTCGTCTTCGTAAGCTTGTATTTTATCAAAACCTAAATCATTTAAATAATCTATGGCAGCACCAAAAGCAATAGCTCCACTTACATTAGGTGTGCCAGCTTCAAATTTATGGGGAAGACCAGCATAGGTTGATTTTTCAAAAGTGACCTCTTCTATCATTTCGCCACCACCTTGATAAGGCGGTAATTTTTTTAACCATTCTTCTTTTCCGTATAAAACGCCGATTCCTGTTGGTCCACACATTTTATGAGCTGAGGTTACATAAAAATCGGCATTTAAATCTACAAGATCTGCTTTAATATGAGCACATGCTTGTGCACCATCAATTAAAACGGCAGCACCAACTTGATGTGCTTTTTTTATGATAAATTTAATAGGATTTATGGTGCCTAGTACATTAGAGACATGATTTACAAATACTAATTTTGTTTTAGAACTTAGTAGTTTGTCAAAATCAGAAATGACTAAGTCTCCTTCATTATTCATTGGAATTACACGTAGTGTTGCACCCGTACGTTCACATAACATTTGCCATGGAACGATATTACTATGATGCTCCATAGCAGAGACAAGGACTTCATCATTTTCTTTTAAGAACGACGTGAAACCACTGGCAACTAGATTAATGCCGTGGGTTGTTCCTGAAGTAAAAATGAGTTCGTGAGCATGCTCAGCATTAAAGTGTTTTTGAATGGTTTTTCGTGCAGCTTCAAAAGCATCTGTTGCTTCTTGACTTAAGGCATGAACACCTCTGTGAATATTAGCGTTGTAACTGCTGTAATAATGAGTAATTGCATCTATAACCACTTTAGGTTTTTGAGATGTAGCAGCGTTGTCAAAATAGACTAATGGTTTGCCATTCACCTTACGGTTGAGTATTGGAAAATCTTGTCTTATTGCTTCTATATTAAACACACTATGTTCTTGAGATGTTTCCATTAGAGGTTAAAACCTATATTAACACCTAATTTTTTAGCTATGAGCTTGGTAATTCTTGCTTTTAATTCTGGAATTTTAACGGAGTCTAAAACGGTATTACTAAAGGCATACATGAGCAACGCTTTAGCTTCTTTTTTTGGAATACCTCTGGATCTTAAGTAAAACAGAGCACTTTCGTCTATTTGCCCAATAGTACATCCATGAGAACATTTTACATCATCTGCAAAGATCTCTAGTTGTGGTTTTGTATTAATACTGGCCTTATCATTTAATAAGATATTATTGTTAGCTTGGAAAGCGTTAGTTTTTTGTGCTTTCTTTTCAACTATGATCTTGCCATTAAATACACCTGTAGCATTATCACCAAAAATACCTTTGTAGTCTTGATGACTCTCGCAATTAGGCTCTTTGTGCATTACTAATGTATTGTGGTCTACGTGTTGCTTATTTCCAATTACCGTTACGCCTTTAAGAATGGAATCAATACGTTCTCCGTTTTGGTAAAAATTGAGATTATTTCTAATCATTTTACCTCCAAATGCAAACGTGTGTACCTTAGCAACACTTTGTTGTTTTTGTTTAATGTAGGTGTTATCTATTAATGAGGCATTCTCTTTATCATTCTGAATTTTATAATAGTCTACAATGGCACGCTTGTTAGCGAATATTTCAGTAACGCTATTTGTAAGTACCGGATTTTCAGTTAAACTTTGATGACGCTCTATAATTTGCACGTGAGAATTCTCATCAACTACAACTAAGTTACGCGGCTGAAGCAATAGTGCATTTTCAGCGCCAGTTGCAAAATGAATGATTTGTATAGGCTTTTCAACGACTTTCCCTTTAGGAATGTGTATGTACGCACCTTCGTTTGAGAACGCTGTATTTAATGAAGTTAAGCTATCTGATGGCGCTACTTTATTAAAGTAGTTCTCTATAACCAATCTATACTTAGGTTTTGTCAATGCGGCAGACATTAAACATACATCTATGCCATCGTGTGTAGTGTGCGATAAATGAGATGAATATTTTCCATCAATAAAGACTATTTTGTAAGAGTCTATATCGTGGATAAAATACTTCTTTATTTCACTGTATTCAATAGCGCGTTCGTGTTTAGGGAATACACTATAGTCATACTTTAAGATAGAATTCAAAGACGTATATTTCCATGCTTCCTCTTTTTTAGAAGGAAAGCCTTTTTCTTCAAAGGTCTTAATTGCCTCACTTCTTATTTCATGCACTGGCGAGTCTACATCAACAGAATCTTCAAAGACCATGAAAGAGGATACTAATTTTTCTTTTAAATCCATCGTTTCTGTTTTAGGCATTTGCTTTTTCTTTAATCCAGTCATATCCTTTGGCCTCTAATTCTAAGGCTAATTCTTTTGAACCAGATTTAACTATTCTTCCATTATGAAGAACATGTACAAAGTCTGGAACTATGTATTCTAATAAACGCTGATAATGGGTAATTACAATAACCGCATTATCCTTTGAACGTAATTTATTTACGCCATTTGCTACAATGCGCAAGGCATCAATATCTAATCCAGAATCTGTCTCGTCTAATATGGCCAGTTTAGGTTCTAACATAGCCATTTGAAAAATTTCATTACGCTTTTTTTCGCCACCAGAAAACCCTTCGTTAAGAGATCTCGATAGAAACTTTCTATCAATCTCTAACAATTCAGATTTTTCTCTAATCTTTTTTAGCATTTCATTGGCTGGCATGTCTTCAAGTCCTTTTGCCTTTCTTGTTTCGTTGATGGCCGCTTTCATAAAGTTAGTAACAGATACACCTGGGATTTCTACTGGATATTGAAAAGACATAAAGACACCTTTGTGAGCACGTTCATCTGGCCCTAATTCATCAATATCTTGGTTATCCAGAAGAATTTGTCCTTTATCCACTTCGTATTCTTCTTTACCTGCTATAACAGAAGCTAACGTGCTTTTACCTGATCCATTAGGACCCATTATAGCATGCACTTCGCCAGCATTAACCTCTAGATTAATACCTTTAAGAATGCTTTTTCCTTCAACACTAGCGTGTAAATCTTTTATTTTTAACATGATCTTAATTTCCTAGTTTTATAATATCTTTTTGTTCAGGGTTTGGAGCTTCTACTTTTAAAACCTCCTTAATTTCTACTCTGTATTGCCAGCCTTCCTCTTCAGGCGATTTTTCAAATCGTTTTACTCTTACAGTTACTGGCACCATATCGGTCTCTTCGTTTTGATACGATTTTACAGCCTCCGCCAATTCGTGCATTTTATCATCAACAACAACACCATAGATCTCATTTTTGGTCTGTAAAACGGCAGCATCGGCAAAATATATAAAATCACCCTTCATTGTAATTAAACCATCGTTTTGATCATAAGACTTTGAAACCGTCTCATCAGTTTTTTTGTCATTTTTACAAGCCGTAAAAGAAGCAATGGTTAAAATTAGTATTACATACTTTCTCATAAGATTACTTTTAGCCAACAGAGCCTTCTAAACTTATTTCTAATAATTTCTGAGCTTCAACTGCAAATTCCATTGGTAACTTATTTAATACTTCTTTACTAAATCCGTTAACAATAAGCGCAATTGCTTTTTCGGTATCTATACCGCGTTGATTGCAATAAAAGATTTGATCTTCTCCAATTTTGCTAGTTGTTGCTTCGTGTTCTATTTGTGCAGATTGATTTTTAGCTTCAATATACGGGAAGGTATGTGCGCCACATTCGTTCCCCATGAGTAAACTGTCGCATTGCGAAAAATTACGAGCGTTTGCTGCTCGCGACCCAACCTGTACTAGTCCTCTATAACTGTTTTGCGATCTACCGGCAGATATACCTTTAGAAATAATGGTTGACTTGGTGTTTTTACCCAAGTGAATCATTTTTGTGCCTGTATCTGCCTGCTGGTAGTTATTAGTAACTGCAATAGAATAGAACTCTCCAACGGAGTTGTCTCCTTTAAGGATACACGATGGATATTTCCAAGTAATGGCGCTACCAGTCTCTACTTGTGTCCACGAGATCTTAGCATTGGTCTCGCACAATCCTCTTTTGGTTACAAAGTTAAAAACACCACCTTGACCCTTTGCATTTCCAGGATACCAGTTTTGTACAGTACTGTATTTAATTTCGGCATCGTCTAATGCAATAAGTTCAACTACAGCGGCGTGCAATTGGTTTTCATCTCTACTTGGAGCGGTGCAACCTTCAAGGTAGCTAACATAACTGCCTTTGTCCGCAACAACAAGTGTTCTTTCAAACTGACCTGTGCCAGCCTGGTTAATTCTAAAATAAGTTGATAATTCCATTGGGCAACGTACGCCTTTAGGAATGTAACAAAAACTGCCATCACTAAATACAGCACTGTTCAGTGCAGCATAAAAGTTATCTTTTGGAGGAACAACAGTTCCAATATATTTTTTTACAAGTTCGGGATGTTCCTTTATGGCCTCGCTGATTGAGCAAAAAATTATGCCCTTTTCAGCTAGTGTTTTCTTAAATGTAGTAGCTACTGAAACCGAATCTACCACAACATCCATTGCTACACCAGCTAGTTTTTTTTGTTCGTCTAAAGAGATACCTAGTTTTTTAAAAGTTTCTAATAACTCCGGATCTACTTCGTCAAGACTCTCGTATTTCGGTTTTTTATTTGGTGCCGAATAGTATGATATTGCCTGGAAATCTGGTTTTTTATAGGTGACATTTGCCCACTCAGGCTCAATCATTTCTTTCCAACCTCTAAAAGCTTCTAAGCGCCACTCCGTCATCCATTCTGGTTCTTCTTTCTTCTTTGAAATGGCTCTAACAATTTCTTCGTTAAGACCAATAGGAAAGGTATCAGATTCTATATCTGTGTAAAAACCATATTCATATTCTTTGGTCTTTAATTCTTCTCTTAAATCGTCTTCTGTATATTTTGGCATTGTAATTTCTTATTTAAAGTGAAAATGACTCCCCACAGCCACAGGTTCTATTAGCATTGGGATTGTTGAAGACAAACCCAGTGCCGTTTAATCCTCCAGAATATTCTAGTGTCGTGCCTATGAGATAGAGAAAACTCTTTTTATCTACAATGATTTTAACACCGTTGTCTTCAAACATTTTGTCCTCATCTACAATGGCATGGTCAAATTTTAAATCGTAGGATAAACCAGAACATCCACCACTTTTTACACCAACTCTTACAAAGTCAGTCTCAGGGTTAAAACCATCCTCGCTCATAAGCTCTATGATCTTAGATTTTGCTTTTTCAGATACTTTAATCATTTATTTTAAATAGATTAGTTCTAAATAGAATGCAAATATAAGATATAGCTAGGGTTTTACCACATTTGCTAACATTATATTAGCATATGATTAAATAAGATTTATTAATGGTAATTAAGGATAAAAAAAGAGTGTCCTTATAGTTCTTTAGTAAACGTATTATGAATTAGTTCGAGTCCTTCTGCTCGCCTACGTTTTAACCAATATAATTGACGTAATACTGCGTTGAAATCTTTATTAGAAGACTGCAGTTCTACCACATCACCAGTGGAGTCTATAGCTGCCTTAGAATTACAGGTGCGACATACCAAAATTGGTTGTTTAGATTTCTGTCTATGAATTTTGAAGTAATTGTGCCCAAATACAGAGCAATACAATTGGTCGGGTTTGGTAGATTTCATAAGCATTTCATTAATTCGGGGGAAGTAATGTAGCCATTTCAGTTCGATTATCAGCTAAAACGCCAATTTATTCGATGAAATGCATGTTGTGCTATGAATCAATTATTTTATTTTAATAACGAGCATATCTTTTAGGCCCTTATTAGTTATAACGTCGTAATCAGTGCTTTCAGTATCTCCTACCACATAAATATGTTGAAAATTATCTTCAACAATGTCGTAAGCCAAGTCTATGCTACTACCACCAAAGTTTTTCTGCCACAATAAATTACCTTGCTCGTCAATTTTTATAATCCAATAGTCATTATCTCCATAATTGATATTAAGATCTCCAGATTGACTTCTTGAATAGCCTGAAACGAGATATCCTGTTGAACATGGTTTTATGCTTGTAGCATAGTCAAAATCTATTCCTCCCAAGGTTTTTTCCCATATGATCTCTCCGAAATCGTTAATTTTCACTATCCAATAATCCGAGCTTCCTAAATTGGTATTAATATCTCCGTTAGTACTAAATGTGTTACCAGCAATGATATAATTACCATCGATGATTTTTGTTATTGATCTAGATTGATCGATACCTTCACCTCCAAGATTTTTGGACCAAACAAGCTCACCGTTTGCGGTTAATTTTATGACCCAATAATCATAACTACCTTTACTGCTAGTAATATCAAAATCTGTACTTTCTGTATAACCAGTGACCACGTAGCCTCCATCATTAGCTTGGACAGCTCCGTATGCTCTGTCATTGCTGCTTCCACCAAAATAACGTTGCCATTCTACATTCCCTTGAGCGTCTAGCTTGTGGCACCACATTTCACCAACGCCGTGTCTGTTTGTTGATACACTTCTATTTGTGTTTCCTTCACCACCAGATGCAGTTACATCTAAAAAGCCAGCCATAAAAAAGCCACCATCTGCGGTTTCAATAAGTGTATAGGCATGATCGTGACCAGAGTACCCAAAGCTTTGTTCCCAAAGTAGATTACCTTGACTATCTGTTTTAACTAGCCAATTGTCATGGAACCCTTCATTATTACTAGCATCTCCATCGCTACTCATGCTGTAACCCGCCATGGCAAAACCACCATCACTGGTTTGAATTAATTTTTGTCCACGATCGTCACCACTACCACCATAGGTTTTAGTCCATAAAATGTCACCGTCTGTATTTACTACTGTTAACCAATAATCATGGTCCGTGTTGGTTTTGTCAATGATATCACCATCTGTACTAGTCGTATGTCCTAAAATGGCTAAATTATGATCAATGGTATTTATAATTGAAAACCCAAAGTCCTCTTCTGAACCTCCTAAGGTTTTTGCCCAATCAACCACGCCTTTAAATTCAGGACTGTTGTTTGCCATTTCACTAGTTTCACAACTTAAGTGTAAGACAAAAACCGCTAAAAAAGATATTTTTAATAAAAATCTCATTTCAACTTAATTTTGTTTAATGACGAATAAACCACCTTCTATATCACTAATGATGAGGTTGCCACTTTCAAAATAAGGGTAAACATTCCAGGCTCCATTAAAGGATGTGTTATTGTGTTGAGGAAAGGTGTCGAAAAATCCAGTTTCTATTATAGTTTCGTTATTGATGTTACTAATGTCTAAGATTCGTACGCCAGCAGAGTAGCTTGCCATATAAAACGTATTTCCTTTAACATAGCCATTATGATCTATTGCATTTGACGGTCCAAAATAGTCCATTTTAAAAGATGGATTATCTAAGTCTTCAAAATCAAATACAATAGTTCTTGTATTACTTCCAAAGTTAATTTCATCTACTTCGTCTCCAAGTAAAAAATAGCGCATATCTTCGGTAAACCAGCCTTGATGAGTATAACCTAAGTTTCCGTAGCTAATTGTGGAAATCTGTGCTGGTGAGTTTTTGTCCGTAACATCAATTAGAACGACTTCATTCTCATTGCTACCTATTAATATTTCACGACCCGAATAATCTAAATCTGGCCCATTATAAGTAACGACTTGAGCGTCGTGCGAGTAGGAGTCATCTGCATATCCACCAGCTGCTGCTGGAGATAAAGGATTTTGAATATTTACAAAATGCGGTCCTCCAGAAAACGTGTCTGATCCTACTATGTAGGCAAATCCGCTATCTTCATTTATTACAATATTATGAGCACTACCAAAACCGTTGTATACAGCATCTGCATTAAAATTTTGAGGTGTGCTTACAGATCGTAAGCGCGTAAGATCAAAAACTTGCATGCCATGATTTGAAGCTTCACTAACAACAAATGCATGATTATTATATACTTTTACATCTCGCCATAAACTGTTAACTGTTGCTGTTGGTAAGCGCCCTAAATAAACGGGTGCTGCCGGATTGGTAATATCTACAAAAGCAGTACTAGTTGTAGTACAAACCAGTGCATATTCTCTCAGTGTATCTGGATCTGTCCAGCCCCAAGAATCATTACCTTCTGAACCTGGTCCTCCAAGTACATCAATAGGAATGTTACTCATTAGATCATAATTACTGCACGGATATATATCTGCAAAACCATTTACACACGGAAATTGAGGTTCTGTAGATTGATTAGACTCGTCACATACGTCACCAACACCATCGTTGTCTGAATCTAGCTGATCTGGGTTTGGATTTAATGGACAATTATCTTCTGAGTCTAAAACCCCATCGTTATCGTCATCATCATCACAAGCATCACCTAAACCATCATTATCTGTATCTGTTTGGTCTTGATTAGGTACGTTTTCGCAGTTGTCATTCTGGTCGAAATAGCCGTCATTATCTGAATCTAAATTTACTGGAGGATCATTTTCTCTTGAGCAACCGACGATTAAAACAATTGAAAGTAAAAGAAGTATAGTTTTGTGGAGCGATTGTGATTTCATATCCATTAGCAATTTAACGTAAAAAAAGTAAAATCATTTTACGCTCACAAACAATTATGGTTAAAAGAAGCGCTATTTCATAAAAGCATGATATTTTTGCAGTATGTTAGAAGATAAAAATCCACAACGAACACCGTTGAGCGAACTAGGTGAATTTGGTTTAATAGATCATTTAACTAAATCGTTTAAACCAAAACAAAAATCAACTCTAAAAGGGATAGGTGATGACAGTGCCGTTTTAGACTTTGGTAAAAATCAAGTGGTGATCTCAACAGATTTATTGGTAGAAGGTGTTCATTTTGACCTCAGTTATATGCCTTTAAAACATCTTGGATACAAGGCTGTTGTGGTAAATTTATCTGATATCTATGCTATGAATGCAATGGCCACTCATGTTACCATTTCTATTGCTGTTTCAAATAGATTTCCATTAGAAGCGCTTGAAGAATTGTATGAAGGTATCGAAACTGCAGCGCGATTATATGATATAGATGTTATAGGAGGCGACACTACGTCATCAACATCTGGTTTGATGATTTCTGTTACGGCATTAGGAACATTGAAAAAAGGTAGTGAAGTGTTAAGATCAGGTGCAAAAGCTAATGACTTATTAGTTGTTACAGGAGATATAGGTGGCGCTTATATGGGACTTCAGGTATTAGAAAGAGAGAAAGAAGTGTTTAAAGTTAATCCTAATAATCAGCCCGATCTATCCATGTATACTTATATCATTGAACGACAATTAAAACCTGAGGCCCGTAAGGATATTGTTAAATTACTTGAGCAATTAAAAGTAAAACCTACAAGTATGATAGATATTAGTGACGGGCTGTCTTCTGAGATTATTCATTTGTGTAAACAAAGCGATTTGGGTGTTGATCTTTACGAAACAAAAATACCGTTAGATCCTCAAGTTATAGCAACCTGTGAAGAGTTTGATATTGATAGTACGACAATAGCTTTAAATGGAGGTGAAGATTATGAATTGTTAATGACTATTTCTCAAGCCGATTTTCCAAAAATAAAGGGAAATCCAAATCTTACAGTAATTGGTTATATGACTGATAAAAAGAGTGGAATGCATTTAGTGACGCGTGCGGATACTAGAATCCCAATTATTGCAAAAGGATGGAACGCTATTAAAGATTAGTCATAAAAATTCGTTGACTACGTTCTAACCGTTTTCTATGTATGCGTTCTAAAACAGAATTTATTTCCTTAAACTTTGGTGTAAGAGGCGTTAATTTACCGTTACTATTGGTTGTAAGCTGAGAACTACAGTGCTTGCACTTATATTCTTTAACGTGATAAGTAACGTTTTTCGAGATCTTATAATCGTGACCAAATAGAGTACAGTAAACGTTTTTCATTCGAAACTAAAATTAAATCGTAAATAGGAATTTCTGTAGGGATCCTAAAGATAGAAATTTTAGTTATTAACACGTTATGAACAATTAATAAATCGATGAACTGAAAGATTTTTGCTTTAAACGTAACATTCTCCTTGAATAGACGTTCTCAAG
>JABDIQ010000041.1 GCA_013003655.1 Winogradskyella sp.
TAACTACCAACGTGGGTGAAACTACAAGTAGAGGATTAGAAATTAGCCTTAATGGTATCTTAATGAAAACAGACAATGTTAATTGGGATATAAGTGGTAACGTAACCTTCCAAGAAAATGAGATCACTAAACTAAATTTAAGTGGCGATCCTAACTTCTTTATACCACAAGGAGGAATATCTGGAGGTGTAGGTAACACAATCCAATTATGGAGACCAGGATTAGATCCTACTACATTTTTCGTGTTTAGACAAGTTTATGATACTAGTGGCAACCCAATTGAAGGTGCCTATGTTGATGTTAATGGCGACAACCAAATTACAGAGGCAGACAGACAAGCTTACAAAAAAGCAACTCCTGATGCGTTTATTGGATTCACCAACAACTTTAGTTATAAAAACTTTGACCTTAACTTTACCTTTAGAGGTAGTTTTGGAAACTATGTATATAACAACGTAGCATCTAGCTCTGGTAACTTATCCGTTGTTTTAGATACACCAGGTGATTATCAACCAAACGCACATGCTAGTTATTTAGACACAAGATTTAGAAATCAAAATTTGTTTTCAGATTTATACATTCAGAGAGCTGATTTTGTAAGATTAGATAACTTATCTATTGGATACACCTTCCAATTAGAAAAAATGACATTCAGAACTTCACTAACCGGAACTAACTTATTCGTTATAACAGAATACGATGGTTTAGATCCTGAGATCTCTAGCGGTATAGATAATAATTTTTATCCAAGAGCACGAACAGGTGTTCTAGGACTAACATTTACATTCTAAAAAAATGAAGAATAATTATAAAAACAACAAAGCTATGTTAAGAACAATTAAAAATGTCCTAGTTGCTTTTGCAGTTGTACTTTTTGTGCAGTCTTGTGAGAGTCGACTAGATTTACAGCCTGAAGACAATCGTCTTACTGCTGAGGCTGCATTTGAAGATCCTGCAGCGTACCGGCAATTTCTTGCCAAGATTTACGCAGGTATATCTTTAAGTGGACAGGAAGGACCAGCAGGAAGTCCGGATTTAGCAGGATTAGATGAAGGATTCTCCAATTATCTTAGATTATATTGGAAAATGCAACAGCTTACAACTGATGAGGCATTAATTGGTTGGAATGATGGAACAATACAAGATCTACATGCTCAAGTATGGACGTCTGGTAACGAATTCATTAGAACCATGTACAGTAGAGCTCTTTACCAAGTGTCTTTAACTAATGAGTTTTTAAGACAAACCACGGATGCTAAATTAGATGCAAGAGGTGTTGATGGCACGTTAAGAGCCGAGATCGCTACTTATAGAGCAGAAGCTCGTTTTATGAGAGCATTAACCTATTGGCATATAATGGATTTATTTGCAAATCCACCTTTTGTTACTGAAGATGACCCAATTGGTGCATTTTTACCAGAACAAATTCAAAGAGCCGAATTATTTACCTATATAGAATCTGAATTAAAAGCTATTGAAGGTGATATGGCAGGTGCCAGACAAAATGAGTACGGTAGAGCTGATAGAGCTGCTTCATGGATGCTATTGGCTAAATTGTATTTGAATGCCGAAGTATATACAGGTACAGCAAGATACGCTGAAGCTTTGACCGAAGTAGAGAAAGTGATTGCAGCAGGATATACAATTCCTCAGATTCCTTATTTACATTCGTTCTTAGCTGATAATGATTCTAATGGCGCACAAGAAGAGGTTATTTTTACCATTCCTTTTGACGGGTTAAGAACCCAAGCTTTTGGCGGTATGACATTTCTTGTACACGCACCAGTAGGTGGTTCAATGCCAGCAGCAGAATATGGTATCAACGGTGGTTGGGGCGGTGTCCGCACCACACCTACTTTTGTAGAACAATTTCCTGGTGAAGAAAATTCTGCAGATGGAAGAGCTTTATTTTACACTGATGGGCAAAGTAAAGAAATAGAAGCTGTAGGTCCTTTTAATCAAGGATATGCTGTTATAAAATATAGAAACGTTGATGTAAACGGTGTAGCAGGTTCTGACCCAACTGGAGATTTTCCTGATACCGATTTTCCAATGTTTAGATTGGCTGATGCTTATTTAATATACGCCGAAGCTGCTTTAAGAGGTGGTGGCGGTAGTGTAGCTACTGCAGTTGGTTATATCAATGAACTTAGAGAACGTGCCTACGGAGATACTAGTGGAAATATTACGCAAGCTGATCTTACTTTAGATTTTATTCTAGATGAACGTTCAAGAGAATTATACTGGGAGTGCCATAGACGAACTGATTTAATTCGTTTTGGTCAATTCTCAGATCAAGGTGTTTGGCAATGGAAAGGTGGTGTACCTCAAGGTTCAACTACCGAAGCCTTCAGAGACATAATGCCTTTACCAGCATCAGATCTTGGTGTAAACACAAACTTAAATCAAAACGCAGGATACTAATAAACAATAAAAATTAAAATGAAGAAATTTTCAATCTTAGGCCTTTTCATCTTTGCCTTAATAAGTTTAAATAGTTGCAAAACAGAAGATGATGTAGTTTTTGTAACTGATAACAACGGAGAATTAGCTTTTACGAATTCATTCTCCGCAGAGTATGTATTAACGCCACAAACGTCTGGTAATTTAGGTGAGCGATTCACTTGGGAAGACGCTTCAGTTGATGTTCCAACTAATATTACATATCAGCTTCAAAAATCCATTACTGGAGATTTTACGGATGCTGAAACTGTAGGAGCCACAACTGGCAACGAGATAGCTATTACAATAGGCGATATGCTAGGTTATGCTGCTGAAGCAGGATTAGATTCTGATCCTGAAACTGAAGCACCAAATACCGGAGAAGTATCATTTAGATTACGCTCATTTATTGGTGATGGTGGTGAAGAAAATTTTTCCAGCACGGCATCTTTAACTGTTGTACTTCCAGAAGCAACTGATGTTACAGCCGTATGCGAGTTTGATGAATTATACGGCGTTGGTCATGCACTATCACAAACACGATGGACATGGGATAACTCACCGAAATTTGTATGCTCAGGTAATGGTGTATACAAAGCAAATGTACACTTAACTGCATATAGTGGCAATGACGACGGAAACTTCCGTTTCTTCACTGTACCTACGGATTGGGCCTCTGGTAGAAACTATCCATGGTACGCAGATGCAGGTTATACAATCGATGCTAACTTAGTAAATGCTCAAGACGGCGATAGCAACTTTAGATTTGTCGGTACCACAGGTGAATATCTATTAACTATTGACGATGTTAACAAAACCATTACTTTAGGTGAGCCTGAAGCCATTGGAACTTGCGAGTTTGATGCGCTTTACACTGTAGGTGCCGCCATTACACAAACTGGTTGGACGTGGGATAATCCTGCTGACTATTTTTGTGATGCAAACGGTGTTTATCAAAC